>JAUWVK010000033.1 GCA_030617485.1 Gammaproteobacteria bacterium | reverse complement strand
TATTAATACCGATATTGGGAGTAATGTCCGGGTTAAGATCAACGCGCCATTTGCCTTTTATATTTTTTACGAAAACATCGGGGATAATGTATTCAGGCTGGTCGCCCGTAATATGGCCGCCTGGCCGAGGATTAAGCCCCTGGATGAGTTTCACGACTTGCTGCATGTCGTCTTCCGTTAATTTCATGCGCCGCATAAGTGTTTGATATTCACGTTTTGCCAGTAAATCAAAATGGTCGATAACAATTTGGCGCGCCTCATTTAACCATGACGTTTCTTCATCGTAATAACGCAGCTGTATAATCATACATTCCTGTAAATCACGTGCTGCCACACCTGGTGGATCAAAATCCTGTACGCGGAATAAAACCGCTTCAATTTCATCCAGTTCAAGTTCTTCTGCTTCAGAAAGCGACTGATGAATTTCTTCCAAAGATGTACTGAGATAACCATCATCATTGACCGCATCAATAATAGTAGTGGCAATAGCTTTGTCCGTATCACTAATAGTCGAAAGATTGAGCTGCCAAAGCAGATGATCCTGTAAACTTTCGCCCCCATTTGCCTGTTCATAAACTGTTACATCAGCGTCACCGCTCCGTTGGACAGGAGAGTAGGTATCAAACGTATCTTCCCAGTCACTGTCCGTCGGCAAATCCTTGGGAATATTTTGTTCCTGGTTATCGGTTGCACGATCAACCCCCTCGGCAAACTCTACGTCATCTGATGCCGAACCAGTTCGCTCACCACTCGAATCTTCTCTGCGTTCATTAACCGTATCCATATTGCCATCTTCGACAACTTCAAGCATAGGATTGGTTTCTAGCGCTTCCTGAATTTCTGTTTGGAGTTCTAAGGTTGAAAGTTGTAACAGACGGATAGCCTGTTGCAACTGCGGGGTCATGGTCAGATGTTTACCTAATTTAAGCTGTAGAGATTGCTTCATTGACTGTCTAAAAAGATACCTTGTGCATACTATTATAGTACTCTAAACACGACTCTGCTGGAGCATTAAAACGGGTGTTATAGACGGAAGTCTTGTCCTAGGTAAACGTCCCGAACCTGAGAATCTTTAAGGATTTCGTCAGGTAGGCCCTGAGCAATCACCTCTCCATCATTCATGATATAAGCGCGTCCACAAATCCCCAGGGTTTCCCGAACATTATGGTCGGTTATTAACACACCGATACCCCGTTCAGTTAAGTGGTTAATTATTCGCTGTATATCCAGGACCGATATAGGGTCAACACCTGCAAACGGTTCATCTAACAGGACAAATTTAGGCTCCGTAGTCAGCGCCCGGGCAATTTCTACTCGTCGCCGCTCACCGCCCGAAAGACTCATGCCCAGAGAATCACGGATATGGCTGATATGCAACTCTTCCAGCAACTCGTCAAGCTTGGCCTGTTGTTGCTGAGGATCAAGATCAGCACGTGTTTCCAATATACATCTTAAATTATCCGCAACCGTCAGTTTTCGAAACACAGAAGCTTCCTGAGGCAGATAACCAATGCCCATCTTGGCTCGCGTATGTAATGGATGGGGGGTGATATCCACCCCATCCAGCTCAATACGACCATGATCACAAACTATAAGACCAACAATCATGTAAAAACTTGTGGTTTTACCCGCACCATTAGGGCCCAACAGCCCAACAACCTCCCCGCCATTCACCTTTAGTGAAACTTTTTTAACAACCTGACGCTTCTGGTAAGACTTGGCAAGATCAGTAACAACAAGACTACTCATGGCTTTTCCTGTCGATGTTTTTTTGTTCTGGTGGACTAGCTTGTAGAGATTGGGGCTGAAATATTATCTTTACTCGCTGCTTGCCATTATCTTTGCTATCCGAGTCGCCATTAGCAATAACTTTTTCTTGCTCTGGATCATATTGAATGCGCTTTCCGCTAAAACGATTTCCCCCTTGCCAAAGTTCAGCATTACCTAACAATAACAAGCGTTTGCTTTCTGCTTCATATTCTATACGTTGACTGACGCCCCGAATATCATCATTTTTTTGTTGCTGTTGTCGATAATGCACAGGATCACCTTCAGCTATAACACGCTGCAATTGACCCGCCTTTGTAAAGACTGTGATCGTATTGGCCCTGACTTCAATACCACCCTGTTTAAGTATGACGTTGCCGGTATATATACTGGTTTGTTTTTTTTCATCAAGCACGGCCTGATCAGCCTCTATGGTGATAGGTTGTCGCGTATCTTCTGAATTTGCAAAAGCCGCGGACACATATAAAAACCCGCACGCGAAAGCTAAAAATATTTTACGTCTAAAGCACATACTCACCTCTAACTCGCGACAATAGTTCAACCCGCCCGTCATTAAAATATGCCCGTATACCATTTGATTGAATTTTGTGCTCGCCGCTGGTGATAATAATAAGCTGATCGGTTTCCGCATAAGCATCATCTGGCCGAATAAGTAATTCACTGGTATTAATCTTTAATCCTGAATCACCCCTATTAAATTGTCGACGAACCATCGTGACCTTACCTTGCAGCTTTATTTGTTCCGCGCTGTCGTTGGCGGTTCCTCGTTCCGCTGACAAAACCCACTGTGATTCATCTGGACGATAAAATATAAACTGTGGGGAAGTAAATTCACTATGATCATCAAAAGAAAAATGCGCCATATAACTCGCGTGTAGTTCATAGCGAGGCTTACCATTCTCGCCCATTATATAGGTCGTAAAATCTTCCATATATGCATCGGGCACAGTGTTATCTATTGCTATAAGCCGTGGTTTTTTTGGCGCTTGCTCTGAAAGCAGCCAGACACTAACTCCAGCAACTACTGCAACTATGATTGGGGTAAACCATTTTGGAACCATCATAATGTGTACACAACGTAACGAATGGCTTCAGATGTTATCGTTAAACAAGATACTGTTGCATTTCGGTTTTTAATGAACCACGCGCTTCCATAATTAATTCGCAAACATCACGCGCAGCTCCTTGCCCACCAGCATGTGCTGTTTGCCAATGAGAATGCTTAATAACCAGCTCATGCGCATCGGCTACTGCCACGGCAAACCCAACACGCAGCATAATAGGAAGATCGACTACATCATCACCCACGTAAGCAACTTCATCTGGCAACACACCCAGCATCTCGATGAGTTCCTTAAACGCCGGTAATTTTTCTTCTTTTCCCTGATAAACATGCTCAATACCGAGATTGGCCATTCGGTGCTCCACTACCTTTGAGGTGCGTCCCGTAATAATACCCACCTCCACACCACTTTTTTTCAGCATTTTCATACCATGGCCATCACGCGAGTGGAATGCTTTATATTCCTGTCCATCATCACCAAAAAATAAACGCCCGTCGGTTAACACGCCATCCACATCAAAAATGATCAGTTTAATTTTGGAGGCTTTTTCAAGAATGTCTTGCATTTTAAATCCAACTTCCTGGGTATTTAGTTTTAAAGATATAAAGTCTGGTTAATAAAAACTGAATCAAAACTTTGCCTAAACAACACCAGCACGCAACAAGTCATGCATGTTCATAGCGCCAACCGGTTTGTTAGTTTCATCCACAACTATCAGCGAACTAATTTTAAATTCTTCCATCATGCGCAATGTTTCAACTGCAAGCTGACGAGCTTTCGCCGTTTTACACTTTCGCGTCATGACATCAGCGATTTTTGTTTCATGAACATTCACTGAGCCATGATCCAGAACTCGACGCAAATCACCATCAGTGAATATGCCTGCCATTTTTCCATCCGCATCAACGATCGCGGTCATACCCAATCCTTTACGCGTCATTTCCAATAACGCATCATTCAAGGATACCGACTCCAAAACAACAGGAATGGCATCGCCAGTGTGCATAATATCGTCTATATGCAGCAGCAATCGTCGCCCTAGAGCACCGCCGGGATGTGAAAGGGCAAAATCATCTGCCGTAAATCCACGCTGCTCCAAAAGAGAAACTGCCAGGGCATCTCCCATTACCAGGGCCGCCGTGGTACTTGAAGTTGGCGCCAAGCCAAGAGGGCATGCTTCTTTTCCCACACTGACATCAATATGCGCATCAGCAGCATTAGCCAAAGTAGAGTCCGGGTTACCAGTCAGCGCAATTAGAGGAGCACCAAGTCGCTTAATCAGCGGTAAAATAGTGAGTATCTCGGATGTTTCACCCGAGTTGGATAAGGCCAGCACGGCATCTTCCCTGGTAATCATACCCATATCACCATGGCTAGCTTCACCGGGGTGAACAAAAAATGAAGGGCTACCGGTGCTCGCCAATGTGGCGGCGATTTTGGCGCCTATGTGGCCGGACTTGCCCATCCCCAATACAACAATACGACCCTTACAGTCGTACATAAACTGGCAAGCTCGGACAAAATCATTGCCAATACGGCCAACAAGATCTGTGATTGCTGTGGCCTCAGTCTCGATTACCGCACGCGCCAATTGTTGTAATTTTGTATCGTTCATATTTACCCGGTTAGAATAAAAAACTGGTTACTATGACAATCCTGTTAAACCCAGCCAGGCCATATAAGCAGCAAAGCCCGCTAACAGCACTCCGCCCTCAAAGCGATTAATACGCCCTCTGCCCTTAAATCCGTAGGCCATAATAAACAAAGCAATAGTGAATGCTACCACGATGGGATAATCGCGATGCATTACGGCCGAATCCAGCATGCTGGGTTGAATCAAACCTGGCAGAGCCAGCACCGCCAGTAAATTAAACATATTGGAACCAATAATATTGCCAATGGCCATGTCATGCTCTTTTTTGAGGGCGCTCATCACCGAAGCGGCCAGCTCCGGCAAACTGGTGCCCACGGCAATAATGGTAAGGCCAATTACCAGATCGCTGACGCCCAGGTCATGAGCAATTTCAACCGCACCCCACACCAGTAGCCGTGAGCTCAAAACCAGAAACACCAAACCAAGCAGGGTCCAGAAAATGGCACGGGTCATGCTTAGCCCCGTGGGTATTTCCACATCAAATTCAGTTTCCAGCGGATCAGCTATGTGAGGACGTTTACCCACCCATATAAGCCAGGCCAGTAACAACAGGGTGCCAAACATCAGAATAACGCCGTCCAGGCGCCCCAGCTCACCATCCAGCAAAAGGATACCGGCCAACAAAGTAACCACGAAAAGTACCGGGTACTCGCGGCGCAAAATGCGTGAACTTACCGTCAGCGGCATAATCAGTGCGGTAGCACCGATAACCAGACCAATATTGGCGATGTTAGAACCCAGAGCGTTACCAATGCCAATAGCAGGATTACCATTGGCTGCAGCCATGCCAGAAACCAGCATCTCAGGAGCCGAGGTACCAAAACCCATGATGGTCATGCCAATTATCAGTGGCGCAACACCCAAATTGCGCGCCAACGCAGAAGCCCCCAAAACAAAGCGTTCGGCGCTCCAGACCAACAAAATGAAACCGCCTAAAACGGCTAACCAGGACATTTCCATGAGATCAGGCAGACTCTGGCAGGACAAACCAGTAGTGCAAGACTAGCCCGGCAAAGATGACAGCACCAAACCAGTGATTGTTCAGGAAGGCCTTAAAACAGCCTTCCGGGTCACGATTACGAATGAGGAATTGCTGATAAACAACCAGAAGCGTCGCTGCCAACAAACCAGCAAAATAATACAGGCTTAACTCCAGTCTGTTACCCACGATCACCATGGTAAATAAAAACATCACCTGCATACTGCCGATAATGATCCGATCAGCATCACCAAACAGGATAGCTGTGGATTTCACACCAATTTTAAGATCATCTTCAACATCCACCATGGCATACATGCTGTCATAAGCTGTGGCCCACAACACCGTGGCCGTTAATAAAAGCCACGCGGTAACCGGCACTTCCCCCGTTTGAGCAGCAAAAGCCATCGGTATTGCCCAACCAAAGGCCAGACCCAGAAACACCTGTGGTAGATAGGTATAGCGTTTCATAAAAGGGTATATCGCTGCCAGCAGTACCCCGCCGACTGATAGCCAAACGGTCAACCAGTTCATGGTTAAAACCAGAGTAAACGCGACCAAACACAACATCACAAATAGCAGCAGGGCTTCTCTGGGCTTAACCTTTCCGGCAGCAATAGGCCGATTGCGCGTACGGGAAACATGGGGATCAAAATCACGATCAGCATAGTCGTTAATGACACAACCAGCCGAACGCATCAGTACTACACCTAATACAAATACCAGAGTAACGCCAGTATCAGGACTACCCTCACCGGCAATCCACAGCGCCCACACGGTAGGCCATAGCAACAAATACACACCAATTGGGCGATTCATCCGCATAAGTAATGCGTAATGGTAAAGCCTTTCTTTCATGCGAAGCCAGCCCATATCATCTTTAACACTATTCAATATCAATTACCGTTGTTTTGACAACTACCATAGCCGATCTCGGGTAAAAAAATCTCGCTTACCAGTAAAGGTTTTCCACCAAGGAAAAAGGCGGAACGACGGCCCCAAATTTCCGAGGGTTTTTCTGATAATGGCGCTACGGCAGCCTCAAACAAAGCCTGCCCCGTTTCAAGCCGAGCAACTTCAATATAACTACGCTGCATGCTTGGGTCTGCAAATAACACTGCGCCCAGCGACTTCTTGCCTAAGCGTGACAACCGGCGTCGATTTCCCGTTAATGTACTAACAGGAATCACTGTACGGGCAAACACTCGGGGACGATCATCACACATTAGGTGAACTTCCCGAATAAAACACCGCTCATGAGGGCGAATTCCCAAAGCCTGCGCCTCATTTAACTGCGGACGTTGCCATTGCTGGTTAACAGGAACAACTCGAAATTGGCCACAGCAAGTTTGCTGCAGACGTCGCGTCAGAGACGAAGAATCAAGCAACCAGTCCAGTTGCTCAATTGTTGCGCCACAGCGGGAAAAGGGCATATGGCATTGCCAGAGAGGTTCATGACTGTTCTTCACAACAATATTTTCCAAAATTGCTATTCATTACGGCGAGTCAATACTTTTGATAGTTAGCGCACGATGTTGTGACGTGATTAAAAAACCCGAAACTCAAAGAACGCATTGTACCTGAGTTTCGAGCTTTGTTGCGGGTGTAGTTGTAGGCATAGTTGCGCTGCTTAAGAACGCGCAATAATTATAATCACAGGGGAGTAAAAACTCTTTTTAAAGAAAAGTAACTGCTTATCGCAGTAATGGCTAGAATAAAGTACCGGGAAAATCAGGCAACCAGCTGTCGCACTATGCTATCGAGGTCTTCATGATTTTCTATGGTGCGATCCAGGACTTTAATAATATCCTCTTCGGACAAATTTAATGAGTCAAGAATATTGGCAGGAAGCTCTTCACTTGCCGCATCACCCATATCATGTCCTTTGAGTAATCTGTCAGCCAATATTACCAACTGAACATAATTAGCATGCACGCCTTTATAATCAGGATTGTGGTGTTCCTTCTGAACCGTGATTATCTCAGCTGGCATGTTCCAGGTTTCCATCAACCATGCCCCTATTTCGGTATGTGTAACGCCCAAAATTCTTTGTTCAAGCTCAATAATAGGGGTTTCAGGCTCCCTGATGATGGCGTTATGTAATTTGGTAAATTCTTCCGGAAAACTATGCCCCAAAACCAGGAAACCAAAGTTATGCAGCAAGCCAGCCAAATATGCAGTGCCCGGTTGTGGACGGTTTTGACGAGGAATGAGTCCGCACAGAGACTGAGCCACGGTGGCGCTGTATGTTGCATGTCGCCAGAAAGCATTCAAGCCTATGGGGCCATCCAGCTGAATTTTAAATGGCCGAGCAGCTGCCACGCCAAGAGCTATATTCATCACCATGTCATAGCCCAGCACTCGGGAAATCGCCTGGCGTATCGAGGCAATCTTGCCCTGGTATCCATAAAATGGTGATTGAGCATAACGAATGATTTGCGCTGCCAGGCTGGGATCCTTTTCCACCAGTTTGGCCAGATCGTCCGCATGAGCATACGGATTAGCGTTCAACTGCATAATTTTTTGCGCCAACGAAGGCATGCCCGGCAAATTTGTAAGACGTTCAATACGCTGACGCATGCTGGTAACCGAAGGAGCGCTTTCGTTTCTGGCTACCTGTTCCCTTAGATCCTGTACAGTCGCTGAATCATCATCCAGCTTATTCTGCCGAGCTTTATCGAGTCGTTTAGAACGTTGTTTTGAGCTTTCAGATATTTGAGAAAAAACATTTCCATACCAGGCATTACTGTGAAGAGTCTGAAAATCCTGGCCGGTCATACGAATTAACTCACCATCATTGCCTGACGCTACATAAACAAAATCCTGGTTTAACAAAGAATCATCAATAACTGTTTCAAATCCATAGGCCTCACCCAATGCAGGTAAAACACCTGGTGAGCAATCTGCAAACACACTTTGGTAGTCATCCACATCAGCGGGCTTCAGCTGACGGTGAAGCTGACGATTGAGCGCATCAAGATTCAAGCTGTGAGTAACAGGAATAACAGCCATCACCGAACCACTCACATCTTTTAAAATCATCGCACGTGCCACACAGGACGCTGAGATATCTCCCAAATCATCACCCTTACGACGACCCTGAGTATCAACGGGTGATGAAACAACCGAGTACGGTACATCCTGCGTATCCAGGTAACGGCGGACGGTAATGGATGTGGACATAATAAATTTCCTTAAATAATCAGAATATACGGCTAACGCCTAGCCATTAACGGCATTACTCATTGAAAGTATAGACATTAATACACAATCACCAGCCACCACTCATCATCTGACAGCCGGTCAAAACTTCATTAACTTCTTGATTACACTAAAATAGTACAAAAAAATTATAGTAAAAGAAGCTATATAAGCCCATCAGGAAAACCGAATTTTGCGAACAGGTTGGCAAATATAATAGTGATTTTGTTGGAAATTTAGGTGTATTTAGCCGGGACCGTGATTGAGAATTCTTATTTCGAACCACACCGGGAATCATTATAAATTACCCGGTTAACCTTTCCCGCCAGCCAAACTTACGCTATTACGAGTCTGATCTCACAAACCGGTGTATCAAACGTCGTGCTCGCTTGGTGGGGCGGCCTTCTCCTCGGGGGCGCTGTGCTGTGCTCAGCTGGCGCAATTGTTTTTCTTTTTCACGGCGCTGCTGGCTTTCAGTGGTTTCTTCATATAACTGTTGAGCAACACTTGCAGGGCCACGCTTAATCGAAAGATCGCAAACAATAATAGTTTTCAGCTCATGGCTTTGACGCACGTTAAGTTCATCTCCCACCGATAAACTGTGGCCGGGTTTTGTTCGCAAACCATTAACGGTAACCTTGCCGCCTAAAATGGCATCCCTGGCCAATGAACGAGTTTTAAAAAAACGTGCGGCCCACAACCATTTATCTAAACGAACAGTCAAGATATACCCTTTTCTACGTTACGATTATTGACAAAGCAAGAATTCGCGCGCCATCAAAAATCAATCAGCAACATTTCTCTGCCACAAAAAAATTCAGGCGGCCAGATGTAGTTTCTCTGGCAATATAATTTCCATCGCAATGGGAAGATGGTCTGACAACATATGTTGCAAAACATGTACATCATGAACGCGCAGACTAGCTGAGGTTAATATATGGTCAATAACACGCACGGGTCGCCAGCTGGGAAACGTTTTAAGACCATGGCAAGGTTCACACAGATTTGTGGCGTTTAATAGATATTGCATCTCAGGGCTATCTGGCTGGCAATTTAAGTCTCCCATCACAACCACATGCTCGTATTGATTAACTATTTCCGCAACATATTCAAACTGACGTTTACGTGCACGTGAACCCAGCGCCATATGCATAACCAACAGCACAAGAGGATTATCTTTGTTACCGTAACGGGCCACCATTACTCCACGACCACGTAACCCAGGCAATTTATGGTTGTTCACTTCGGCAGGTTTATAATGGCTTAACAGGCCATTGCTATGGCGCGCGATCTTTCCAAGACTACGGTTAGTTTGTTCATGCCAAAAAGGAAAGCCACCTTTTTTTGCAAGATACTCTATTTGATTAATAAAGCTTGAACGCAAACTACCTGCATCAACTTCCTGCAGTGCCACGATATCGAAACCACTAATGGCATGAGCAATGCGTGTCAGATTATCGTATATCTGTGCATGGGGCAGCACATGCTTCCAGCTTTCCGTAATGTAATGATGCGGCCGCGTAGAAGCCATGCCCACCTGAATGTTATAGCTCAGCAAACGAACACGTGTTCCGCGCGTTTCGGTATCAGCAAGATCAGGAATGGGTATTGTTTGCGTTGGCATCTAATAATTGGTTTCTAATTAAAGGTAAGGAAAACTTATATTTTACAACTAACGTTAAGTATAGATGAACAGGCATTGATGGATCGTTACAGATGGATCGTTACAGATGGATCGTCATAGATGAATGGCCAGGTCACCCAGAGTCTCCGTTAACCGTAGATTCTCACTGTAATCCACGGGACAATCAATAATGCTAACGGCATCATCAGCCAACGCTCTTTTTAGTGTAGGCAGTAACTGGTCTGCCTGTTCAATGCGATAACCTTTGGCGCCGAATGATTCGGCCAGCTGGATAAAATCTGGGTTGTTAAAATCAACATGCGAAGGACGCCCAAACTGATTGAGCTGTTTCCATTCAATTAAACCATAGCCCGAGTCGCTCCAGATAAGAACAACCATTGCTATCTTTAAACGGACCGCTGTCTCAATTTCCTGAACGTTCATCAGGAAACCGCCATCACCGGTAACGGCAACCACGGATTTATCTGGACAGGCCAGTTTAGCCGCTATGGCGCCGGGCACCGCAATACCCATGCTCGCAAACCCATTAGAAATCAGACAGGTATTGGGAAACTCACAGCGAAACATGCGCGCCATCCACATTTTGTGGGCACCCACATCACAGACCACAATGTCTTCAAGGTCCATAGCGGTTCTTAGATCCCAGATAATTTTCTGTGGCTTCACAGGGCAATTGGCATCATCCCTGTGCTGGTTCATTTCCTTGATAAGTGCTTCACGCAGAGGACGAAGTTTATTGCCTTTGTGTGGTGTGCAGGCATCCGCAATGCGATTCAGTGAATGCTTAATATCACCAACAACGCCCACGCACACAGGATAATGAGCGTCCACCTCAGCGGGCAGACTATCGATATGCACAATGGTGCGATCCTGCGTTGGATGCCATAAATGAGGATGGTATTCCACCAGATCATAGCCCACACAAATAATGGCATCGGCGTGTTCAAAGCCGAAATTCACATAGTCCTGTGATTGCAGTCCTGCGCTGCCAAGCGCCATGGGGTGGCGAAAGGGAATCACACCCTTGGCCATGAAAGTATTGGTAATGGGTATGTTGAGTTTTTCTGCAAAGGCAGCCAGCTCTTCCCAGGCCTCGGCACGTATTACACCATTGCCTGCCAGAATAATGGGTTCCTTTGCATTGGAAATAACTTCAGCAGCATAAGCCACCCGGTCCGCAGGCGGCTCTGGCATATGAGCATGTTTGACTCGTAACGGCTTGCCGTCTATTTCCATCTTGGCGATGTTTTCCGGGAACTCGATAAAACATGCACCAGCCTTTTCCGTTTGCGCCAGCTTAAAGGCCTTGCGAATGACTTCCGAAATAATGTCTGGAGCTATGATGCGTGAAGAGTACTTGGTGAAGGATCTGAAAAGCTGCTCCAGGTCGAGCACCTGATGTGATTCCTTGTGCAAACGAAGCGTGTCTGCCTGACCTGCAATCGCCACCAGGGGAGCGTGATCCATATTGGCATCAGCAACACCGGTAATAAGGTTAGTAGCTCCAGGCCCGAGAGTAGCCATGCAGACACCTGCACGGTGAGTTAACCGTCCGTACACATCGGCCATAAAAGCCGCTCCCTGTTCATGGCGCGTGGTAATGAACTGGATTTTGGAATCCAGCAAGGCATCCATGACATCAAGGTTTTCTTCGCCCGGAATACCGAAGATGTACTCGACACCTTCATTTTCCAGACAACGAACAAAGAACTCTGCAGCTTTCATATTAGATAATTAAACATTACGTCAGCGGAAAAGGCGCCTCGCAATCCTTATTTGCTTTCCATTTTGATCAACTGATTCACAACCTTAAACACCTTGGAATTACTTCCCGCTGCGTGGCCACTGGTTCGATATTTACCATTGACGATAAGCGCAGGAACCCCTCTTGCCTGATAACGTGTTCCCATGTCTTTTGCACGACGCAATTTGGTTTCTACAGCAAATGAACGGAAAACTCGTTTAAAATCTTTTTCGGAAACACCATTTTTTTTAAATAAAGCCAAAATGGAAGATTCCGTATCCATGCGCTTTTTCATCTCATGAATAGCATCAAACATAGGCCGGTGAACCTTATCGACTACACCCAGAATTTCAGCGGTGTAATAAGCGCGGGCATGTATCTCCCAGCTGGGACGGAAAACACCCGGCATGCGCACAAATTTTACATTGGCAGGTTTTTTCTTTAGCCAACGTTCTACAAATGGCTCCAGTCGAAAACAGTGTGGGCAGCCATACCAGAACATTTCTACTACTTCGATTTTATCTTTACTGCTGGTAGGTTGTGCGGGAGAAATAATTTCGTAATGCTCGCCGGCATTATAGGTTGCTGCAAAGCTGCTGCTTGCCATCAAGCCCATCAGGGCGAAAGCAAAAAAACTGGCACTAAAGAGCGCCACCATATTATTTTTTGAGCTGTTCATTAATCTATTCATTTACAATACCTCATCGTTTTTCTTAGCCTGCTCGAC
>JAUWVK010000133.1 GCA_030617485.1 Gammaproteobacteria bacterium | reverse complement strand
CGCTTTGATATCAATGTAGATGACATTGACCTTGATCGTTACTTACCGCCAGCAACTGAATCAACAGCCTCAACGGCAGCAACACCCGGCACTGCCGCAGCGGCAGCAACACAATTACCACTGGAACCACTTCGAGCCTTAAATATAAATGGTAACTTCAGGCTGGGTAAACTCAAGATCACTGGTGCGCGGTTAACAGATATTACGTTTAGCACCAATGCCAAAGGTGGGCGAATAAACCTGAACCCGGTAAAAGCCAATCTTTATAAGGGCAGCTATAAAGGCCGTATCGCAATGGACGTAAGGACAAATACACCAAAGCTAACTTTTATTGAAACACTCAGTGGCGTTAATGTGGGGCCATTGCTCAAAGATGTTCTGGGCAAGGAACTGGTTTCTGGCACTGCTAACATAAGCGCCGAGCTCACAACCACGGGAGTAGAGCTGGCCACTATAAAGAAAACACTCAATGGTAAAGCGAAATTCAGTTTCCAGGATGGTGCGGTTAAAGGCGTGAATATCGCACAAATAATTCGTGAAGCTAACGCAAAACTCAACAAAAAATCTGCGCCACCCAAAACCAGCAATGAAACTGATTTTACCGAAATGTCGGGCAGCGTTACGATAACAAACGGTATCGTACGCAATAAAGACCTGAAAATGAAATCCCCCCTGCTACGAATTAGCGGCAAAGGCAATGTAGACTTACCCAAAGAAAAAATAAAGTATCTGGTCAACGCATCCATCGTTGAAAGCAGCAAGGGCCAAGCCGGCAAGGAACTCAATGAACTTAAATCACTTACCATCCCCATAAAAATCACCGGCACTTTTGACAAACTCAAATATAGCCTTGATCTTGGACCTGTATTACAGGCCAGGGCCAAAAAAGCTGTCGAAAAACAGAAAAAAGGGATCGAAAAAAAGGCAAGAAAAGAAATTAAGAAAAAAATAGAGGATGAACTTAAGAAATTATTTAAATTTTAACAATGAAAAACTCAATCCCGCCTTTCTCAAATTCATTCTCAACCTCTTTTTCAAAAAAGGTCCTGCAATGGTTTGACCAACATGGTCGCAAGAATTTACCGTGGCAACAGGATCGTTCACCATATCGCGTCTGGATCAGCGAGATCATGCTACAACAAACTCAGGTGACCACGGCTATCCCCTATTTTGAACGCTTCATGACAAAACTGCCCAGGCTTGAATCATTAGCATGCGCTGAATTGGACGAAGTTCTCAGCCTATGGGCGGGGCTCGGTTATTATGCGAGAGCACGCAACCTGCATCGTGCTGCACAGATGATACATAATGACTTTGGGGGAATTTTTCCACAGGATTTTGAGCAGGTTCTTTCTTTGCCCGGGATAGGGCGCTCCACCGCGGGGGCCATACTGTCGCTCTCAATGGGGCAGCACCACCCCATCCTCGATGGCAATGTTAAACGAGTATTAGCTCGTTACTTTACGGTTGATGGCTGGCCAGGAAAACCCAGCGTCACCAGGACATTGTGGGCTCATAGTGAGCAGCTCACACCCCAAAAACGTGTTGCCGATTTTAATCAGGCCATGATGGATCTAGGATCAGGGATATGTACTCGGTCAAAACCTGATTGCACACAATGCCCGTTGGTCGCTAGCTGCCGAGCGCACGCGAATGACACCCAAAGCGAATACCCCGGCAAAAAACCTAAAAAGACGACACCTATTCGTAAAGTACAAATGCTAATTGTGTCGAATAATAACGGTGAAATATTATTACAACGCCGACCCCCTAGCGGAATTTGGGGGGGCTTGCTAAGCCTGCCAGAAATTCCTATCGATGCTGATACCACACAATGGTGCAAGCATACACTAGGCATTACCATTAAGAAGAAAATATGTTGGCCTGTTTTACGTCACACGTTTAGTCATTTCCATCTGGATATTTCGCCGGTACTATCAACCTATAAATCACACAAGAATAGTGTGATGGATGAAACAGAATGGGTCTGGTATAACAGTGACCCCAAAAACGAGCCACAAAAAACTGTTGGTGGATTACCCGCACCTGTTGCGCGATTACTCAAACAGCACTATGAATCCTTAAATTCATAACAAATTCATTCACTAGATAATAAAAGGAAAGCCTGATGGCCAGAATGGTAAATTGTGTAAAACTGGAAACAGAAGCAGAAGGGCTTGACCGGGCACCTTACCCTGGTGAATTTGGCCAACGCATCTTTAACAACATTTCCAAAGAAGCATGGCAATCATGGATGCGACACCAAACCATTTTGATCAACGAGCATCGCCTTTCTGTCATCGACCCAAAAGCCCGCGAGTTTTTAGAAAAAGAAATGGAAAAATTTTTATTTGGGGAAGGAAGCGATACACCAGAAGGTTTTACACCACCATCTAAATAAACTTTAGATATAATTACGCGCGAGCAGGCGGACAATTACCGAAGCACAACGACATTTTTTTGCGGCAGAACCGTCGCGGTTATTTTATTTTCATAATCACGCTGTCGTGCACGAGCATGTGATCCAACTTTAGCTTCAAACAGGAAGCGTCTAAACTCTTTGCTCTTTGATGTCTGAATTGGACTAAACTCAAGTCCGATGGCGGTCGAAGTTTTCCAGATAACCTTCGCATCCATCTCAAACTGTTTACGAACAGAACGGCAGTCAGCCTTAAGTAACAATTTCAACCTGGAGCCTTTACGAAGATTCAGACCCCGATTGCGAATCATAATTCCTCCAAAACCAATATTGCGGGTTCGACATTTAAACATGGGTTCTTTGTCTGCAGTTTTACGATAAACTTCCATGTGAAGCGACAGCGTGTGTCTGTCTTGCGCCCTTAGATGAATGCTCGCCATGTCCCTGACCTCCGACTAATGCTCGTAAAATCGCTGGAAATAAAAAACTATTATCCCCAGACCATTATAGGGGGTATCGTCTGGCAGTAATTTAGCTTTAATTCACCGGCGCCTACCGATCTTACTCGCTCTTAGCCGTAGAAAGACACGGCTTCATGATTCATATTTCTTCAGTAAAATGCCTTCATCCCCACAGCAACTGGCCGCACATTTTTTTATTTCAAATAGCGAATCCGCATCATTATCCAGATAAGCTTCCACCGGCAGGTTTGTTTCCGCACAATCGCAACCTTTATCATCGTATAAATAAACGTTTTGCAAACCTACTCGCCGCCCAATCTCTGCTGCTTCGTGCAAAACTTCAGTTGGTGTGGCTGGTACATCGGCAAGCTTATATGCCGGGAAAAATTTGGTGATGTGCCAGGGGCTATCGACCCCAAGATGACCCCGAACCCAGGCGGCAATTTCAGTAAATTCATCCGCAGAATCATTTTTACCCGGAATAATGTTGGTGCGCACTTCAACGTGCATGCCAAGTTTTTTGGCTTTCTCAATGCAACTTAAGACCTGTTCCACCTTCGCAACCGGGCAAATATCTTTGTAAAATTCATCCCGCATACTTTTAATATCCGAACACAGCACATCGACATGAGGTGCCATTATTTCAAGCGCCTCGTCGGCAATAAAACTGTTAGAGACATAAACCGTATACAAACCAGCCTTACGGGCCAGTATTGAAACATCGACAACATACTCCAGCCACACTGCCGGCTCTGAATATGTAAACGCAATGCCATCCACACCATGAGACAAAGCCGCCTCTATGAGTTGTTCAGGTGATACAAAAACAGCGGTGGACTGCCCCTTTGCCAGTTCGTCTAACGCTGAAACTCCCCAGGAAATCTCCAAATTATGGCAACCACCACAGCGGAAATTGCAGCCATAACTACCGACCGACATAACCTGCGTGCCAGGGCGATAATGCTTAACGGGCTTGTCCTCAATGGGACCAATATCAATGGCAGAAAGAATCCCATAGGACAGGTTATAAAGTTTGCCGTGTCGGTTGACATGAGCCTGACAAAAACCTCGTTGACCATGTGTCAATTTGCAACGCCACAAACACAAATTGCACTGCGTGGTGCCATTACTGTGCATTTCCTGCAGCCTGGTTTCTATTAGCTGATACTGATTATGAGAAGGTGATTCCGGCATTGGCTGGGTTCGTCTGATGGTTAATGTAAAGTCCGAGTAATTATATCAACTTTTACGCCTCGTTGCGGGCATTACGTTAAGGATCGGCTTGACTCTCAGAGGTGCAGCCGCTTTAATACGCCTCCCTGATGGCCGGATAGCTCAGTCGGTAGAGCAGTGGATTGAAAATCCTCGTGTCGGTGGTTCGATTCCACCTCCGGCCACCATTAATTCAAATCGCAAGCACTCAAACTAAGTCTCCCAATAGTAACTAATGGAAGGTCCTTTCTACCTTGCTTCACTAACTTTCCTGCTCATGCTGGTGGCTATTTATTGGCATCGCGCCCACCCATTTCATGTCCCCGTTATGTTTGCCGTCATCCTCTTCGACATCGGAATGCCGTTTTACCTGATGATGACGCGAGACTGGAGTAAACGTTTACTCACAGACGGTGACATCATGTCCTTTGGTGTGTGGATGCATTTTGGCGTAATCATTTCTCTGTTTGTGCTTTATTTCATTCAGGTAAGCGCGGGCTTAAAGTTACTAAAAACAGGTACAGATACGGATGACAGTAGAAGCGAACATCGGATGCTCGCCAAAGGA
>JAUWVK010000004.1 GCA_030617485.1 Gammaproteobacteria bacterium | reverse complement strand
CAAGAGGGGCACAAATATTTTCTGATTCTTTACGCACATTAGAAAATTTCTGGAACAGGTGCTGGCGTGGAGAGACTGGGCTCTCGGCGTTGGGTGAGTTTAATGGTGTAATTTGGTTCACGGCATCCTTTCCCTGCTTTTAGCCTATTCTAATGAAGCGAAGGCAGGAATCAACACCGCGATATCATGGTATTACTGAGGGGTTATTACTTGCGATTGAGCACTACGAAGCTGTATGGGAAAGGGTTTTTATCATCAGCGTTATGATCGATGCGTTCAGCCTGATTCCATTGCGTGGCATCAAACTCCGGAAACCAGGCATCACCGTCCAGTTCTGCATGTACCAGGGTCATATACAGACGGTTTGCCAATGGCAGAGCCTGTTTATAGAGCGACATGCCGCCGATAATCATCACTTCTTCAACCTCTTTCACTGCCTCCAGTGCGGCCTCAATAGAGTTATATACCTCTATCTCTCCCGAGCTCTCGCCAGCACGGTAGTCAGTGTTCCTACTGATAATGATATTGCGACGCCCCGGCAGAGCTTTGGCGCCAAAAGACTCAAAAGTGAGTCGCCCCATAACAATGGGTTTGCCCATGGTGTTTTTCCGAAACCACTGCATATCCGCAGGCAGTTTCCATGGCAGACGATTTTCGATACCAATAGCACGGTTATCTGCCATCGCCCAGATAAGAGAGATGATCATTTAAATAGCCACGGGTGCCTTGATGTGATCATGCGACTCATAACCCACGAGCTCGAAGTCATCAAAGGTGAAATCAAACAGGTTCTTGATATCGGGATTAAGTTTCATGGTAGGCAGGGGCAGAGTTTCACGAGACAGCTGCAACTCGGTTTGCTCCAGATGGTTGGAATAGAGGTGGGCATCTCCCAGGGTGTGTATAAATTCACCGGCTTCGAGTCCGGTAACCTGCGCCATCATCATATTGAGTAATGCGTATGAGGCGATATTAAACGGGACACCCAGGAAAATATCGGCACTGCGTTGGTAGAGTTGGCAGCTGAGTTTGCCATCGGCGACATAAAATTGAAAAAAAGCATGACAGGGTGGGAGGGCCATATTTTCGATTTCGCCGACATTCCAGGCAGAGACAATTAAACGTCGTGAATCGGGTGTATTTTTAATTTGTTCGATGACCTGTGTTATTTGGTCAATGTGTTGGCCGTTAGCCGTGGGCCATGAGCGCCACTGCGAGCCATAGACCGGGCCCAGGTCGCCGTTTTCGTCTGCCCACTCATCCCATATTTTGACGCCATTGTCTTTGAGATAAGCAATGTTGGTATCACCCTTCAGAAACCATAACAGTTCATGAATTATAGAGCGTAGGTGAAGTTTTTTGGTGGTGATGACCGGAAAACCTTTGGCTAGATCAAAACGCATCTGGTAGCCAAATACACTCTTTGTTCCAGTGCCGGTACGATCCGTTTTTACTGTGCCATTTTCATAAACGTGGCGCATTAAATCCAGGTACTGCTTCATGACTGACTAACCTCTTGTTAAAACTATGTTTGAGTCGTTTTCTGAGAATTGCTATTTCGGTATGCCAAAAATAATAATGTAATGCCAAGGACGATCAGAGGTATTGATAAAAGTTGCCCCATGGTTAACCAGTTAAACGCCATAAAGCCCATGTGGTCATCGGGTTGACGGAAAAATTCGACCAAAAAACGGAAGCTTCCATAACCCAGACAAAACACACCCGATACCGCCATGCGTGGTCGTGGTTTGGCGGAGTAAAACCAGACGATAAAGAACAGGAGAAACCCTTCGAGCAACATTTCGTACAATTGCGAGGGGTGGCGGGGCAGAGGGCCGCCGGTGGGGAATACCATGCCCAGTGGGCTGTCGGTAACACGACCCCATAGTTCGCCATTGATAAAATTGGCGAAACGTACCGCCGCGATGCCTGTTGGCACCAGTGGGGTGATGAAATCGGTGGTCTCGAAAAAGCTCTTTTTATGTCGTCGGCCGAATAACCACATGGCGATGGCCACGCCAATCATGCCGCCATGATAGGACATACCGCCTTCCCAGACCCGGAATATCGACAGGGGGTCAGACATAAATCCGTTCATGCCATAAAACAGGGTATAGCCAATACGGCCACCCAGTACGGTGCCTAGCGCACCATAGAAAATCACATCGGAGATTTGCTCGGCATTCCAGCCAGAGCCAGGCTTGTTGGCCCGGCGAGTACCCAGCCACAGGGCAGCACCGAAGGCGACCAGGTACATAATGCCGTACCAGTGGATTTTCAGAGGGCCCAGATTTAAGGCAACGGGGTCAATATTTGGGAAGGTAAGCATGAATTAGAATCTTATCATGGGCTGTAGACGGGTGCTCCCATCGATTGTGTATGGAGTTTAAACGAGCGAGTTAATGTGACCTTTGCTGGATGTAATGGAATCCAGAAACAGTTGTGGGAATTCAGGGACCACTGAATTTTTCACAGTATCACGTTTGGCGAGCACGATGGCCCAGGCTTTTATTTTTGGCAGGTCTTTAAGTAAATCCAGGCCGAAGTGCTGATGGAGTAGTTGTAGTCGCATCAAGACAGGTGCATAGGCTATATCGACCAGTGAAAATGATTCACCGTTGTAGAAGGGTCCTTTGCTGACTTTTGATTCTACCCGTGCAAGTTCAACCTGAACTTTATTGCACCGCTCATCAAATTCGTCTTTATCTTTGGCTGTGATGAGAGCATGTATATCCATGTTGAGATTACTGCCAAATTCAATACAGGCACGGTTTTGTGCCTTTAGTAGTGGATCAGAAGGATGCAGTGAAGGCGGATTGGTTTCATCAAGGTATTCGTTAATCACGGCAGATTCGAATAAAACCGTATCAGCACAGCGCAATACAGGCACTTTACCAAAAGGTGAAATTTCCAAAAACCAGTCGGGTGGATTTTCTAAATCAATATAGGTGATATCAAAGTCGATACCTTTTTCTAAAAGTATGATCACCGATCGCTGCACGAAGGGGCAAATTTTAAAGCTAATAAGTTCTGGTTTCATAATGTTCCAACAATTTTATGGCATTTATGTGTAGTGCTCAATGAAGGAACTGTACGGGCACCTGTTGTTGATATGTCTCGTCAAAAACAAGCTCTATGGAAATTTCGTTATTGTTATCATCAGTGGTGGCGCTTCCACCAGTAGATTGTGTGATTTTCATCTGTTTTAAATCGGGCAAGATTTTTGCCAGGTATGAACATAAGGCAGCGGCAGAAGATTCCTGATCATTAAGAATGGCATCCGCAAGGTTGCCCGCAACAAATTGTGCGCGTTGACTAATATCAGGATTGGGAATAACGGCATCGCCAACCTGGATACCTTCATCCATCTTTGTATCCATTTTTTCCAGGTAGAGCGCCTGATGAGGTGGAAGTTGTTGCTCACGATTATATTCCAGTTGTGCAACACCATTCAGTAATACAGCTAAAATATTGCTCATATAATTATCCGGTTAACTCTAAAAATGGTTTAGTGGAAACATAAATTATAAATCCAATAAAAATAAGATACGCAACAAAGCGAAATGGATTCTCCATGAAAGCATCCATTAGCGTTTTGTGGCCACCTGATTGTTTAAGCTCTTCGTAGCTTTTACGCTGAGATATCCCGCGTTGAGTTTGATATTCTTCAATGAGAGATTTTGCAGTTTCTAGTTGATCTTTATTCTTGAGCCAGATGGCAGCAGTCGATATTCCCCAGTTGCCCGCAGAAGTTTCGTAAAATTCTAAACTATTATCATTTAATAGTTCGCGGATATCTTCAGCCTCATCTTCAGGCACATTACGTAATCGAAATAAAATAATAGACATGGGTTAAGTCAGGGAGTCGAGGCCAGCCATTAATTCATAAGAATTCTAGTAAAAAACGCTTTTAAATAATCAGTCTCAGGAATGGCGGGGTGGGTAGGGTGATCAGGCCCCTGGTGGCCTTGTTCAATGATTTGTGAGTTCCGGTCGACATGTCGGCTGGACTTTAAAATTGTATCCCGTAATTGTTCTGCGCCAAGATGGTACGAGCAGGAAGCACTGATGAGATATCCACCTTTATTAAGTACCTGCATAGCCATTTGGTTAATGCGACGGTATGCATTTAGACCTTCCTTGAAATCTTTTTTTCGTTTAATAAAGGCGGGCGGGTCTATTATAACCACGTCAAAGTGCTCGCGTTCCTGACGTAAACTTTTTAACGCTTCAAACGCATCGCCCTGTACGCTGGCCAATTTATCTTCTTTTTTGTTGAGAGCCGCATTGTGGTGAATCCGATCAATGGCGGTTTGTGATGCATCTATGCACATCACATCACTGGCATCTGCGGTAAGAGCCTGTATTCCCCAGCCGCCTATATAACTAAAAACATCCAGTACCCGTTTATCTTTTACATAGTGCTGCATACGCGCGCGGTTCATGCGGTGGTCGTAAAACCAGCCAGTTTTTTGCCCGTTTAAAACATCAATCTCGAATCGAGTATTATTTTCTTCAACAAAAATGGAGCTCGGAAGCTCTCCCATGGCTGTTTCTACATAACTGTCCAGTTGTTCCATTTTTCGTGATGGGCTGTCATTACGAAACACGATAGCTTTAGGTTTGATGATTTTCTCAAGCGCTTCAACAATGGCCTGTTTTTGTTGCTCCATGCCCGCAGTGGTGATTTGTACAACCAGGACATCGTTATATCGGTCGACAATCAAACCGGGAAGATTATCACCCTCGCCGTGTATCAATCGGTAATAGGGTTTTTCAAATAATAACTCACGCAAGGACAGAGCAATGTTGAGCCGGTGTTTTATGAGCGATTTATCCAGATAGTATTTTGGATCACGACTGACCAGACGTGCGCTGATCAATGAATGAGGATTCACGTAGCCAGATCCAATAGCGTGACCACGACTATCTTCTATGAGTACATTGGTGCCAGGTTCGAAATCTTTCAGCGGTGTGGCTTCGATATCCACCTCATTGCTGTAGATCCAGAGATGTCCGGCTTTCAGGCGACGCTCCTCATTCTTTTTGAGGCGTAATGGTTTCAGGTCAGGTGATTGAGATGTGCTCACGACAGGCGATTCCTTGGTGACTAACAATGGCTATGGCCGATTAACAGTGACAAATCAGCAACGCGCTATTATCGCCAGCCGTGAGCAGGCTTACAACGTAAAAAACTAAGAATTTTTACTTAGCGGAGCCCATCATGTACTTCACGGCGGCTTTTACGTCACCATCCGATAGCTTCGGGTTGCCACCTTTGGGTGGCATCATCCCTTTGGTGCCCTTGTAGCCACCAATGGCATTTTTTACCAGAGTAGCCAAACCTTTTTTGTTACGGGTTGCCCATTCTGCTTTATCGCCTAGTTTGGGTGCTCCTGCTATTCCTGGAACGTGGCACATTTTACAGGTTTTTTCGAAAACGGCTTTACCGTCTGCGGCCAAAGCTGGGGTGGATAATACAGTGAACAGTGCGATGCTTGAGAGGGTTGCAAGGGAAATAATAGTGCGATTCATGTGATGTACTCCGGTTATGGTATTGACCCTGTCAATAATGCGCTTGAATTTTTACAGACACAATTCATCAATATTTATATGGCTATTTATAGTTTTATTAATTGCGGTGTAAGCAAAAGGATACGAAAGATTAAATCGATGAGAACAGGCGGTATGCCTGAGAGTATCAGTCAACTATATACCTGTATGGATTAAAGCTCGTTGAGGATTCTCTCACGGGTCTTTTTATACTCATCCTCTGTGATAACGCCCTTTTTGTATAGTGCGTTAAGTTCCTCGAATCGTTTTTCAGCATTTCCTTGAGAATTTGTAATCGGTATCATTTTTTCTGATTTGGTTACTTTGCTGCATTCCAGATCAGCATGTATAGGTTTTCTTAAAATAAAATCACTAACCTTCAACGTGTAATCTTTGCAGCCATCCATTTTTACTATCAGTATGCCTTGAGCCTGGTACGTCGAGTTTTGCCAGCCTGCGGGAAAAGCGTCGTAGAGGTTATGTGTCAATGGTGTTTTCCCAAGCTCCAGATTATTTGCATAGACCATTGCTCCAGAAGGGCTGGATGTTACATTTGGCAACCCCTGCTGTTTTACCGATAAGTTTGAACACCCATGCAATAATACAACTACGCTAATAATGATGCCCGTAGCTTTAAACATAGTCGCCTCTAGCTCGATTAATTATCATAGTCATGGTTTTATCTATGACAGTTATACATTTTACAAGATAGCTTTTTTGATTGTGGTATTGATATTGTTTTGCCATGGCCAAATCATGATTAAAATCACATTTGACTCATAAATACCATGATAGAGGGTCTGGCCCTCGCTTATGCCGCCAAAGGAGTCAGCAGATTCTAATGCAATATCAATTTTAGATGACAATACATCTTCTGAAGAGCCTACAATTTCGTATTCTTCTGTGGATATTAATGGAGGTCCAAGTTTTTCGGTCAGAATTTTATTCCATTCTGCAATATTGCTGCTCGGTATGACGACTTCTTCATAACTGCCCGTGTCAATGCGAGATTCGACAATTGAGTCACAGAGTTCTTTGCCTACCAGGGTTTCTAATTTCATAATAATTGTATTTTATTGTCCATAAAATTGAATGGTATAGTTTTTAACTGCAGTTTTAACTACAGGCAGCGATCAAAAGTGTTTTTATAACGATCATCAAACTCTTCGCGGGTGAATGTATGGTTTTGGGTACCGTGATGTTCGATCTTGATGGCGCCCATAAGTGAGGCAATGCGACCGGTAGTTTCCCAGTCCATTTCGTGCATGAGCCCATAAAGCAGACCTGCGCGATAGGCATCACCACAGCCGGTGGGGTCGTTAAGTGCTTCCGTGCTGGCAGCAGGAATTTCGTGGCGGTGTTCGCTAGTGTAGATCACTGAGCCTTCGCCACCGCGGGTTATAATGAGTGCTTCTACCATTTCGGCAAGTTCGTGGGGAGATTTGCCGGTACGATCTTCAAACAGTTGTGCTTCATAATCGTTAAGCGTAATCCAGGTGGCCTGTTCGGCAAAGCGCAGCAAGTCGTCGCCATCAAACATGGGCAGGCCCTGGCCAGGATCGAAAATAAAAGGGATGTTCGCTTCGGCAAACTGTTGGGCGTGTTCAATCATGCCGTCACGGCCATCGGGTGAAACTATGCCAATACTTACACCTTCGGCATCGCTGACATTATTTTCATGGGAAAGGCTCATGGCACCGGGATGAAATGCTGTGATCTGGTTGTCATCCATATCGGTAGTGATATAGGCGACGCCGGTATAGAGGCTATCGATTTCGGTAATGTGCCTGCGGGAGATGCTGTTGCCGTCCATCCACTTGGCATAGGTCGCAAAATCATTGCCGACAGTGGCCATGGGCAATGGGTCGCCACCCAGTAATTTTAAATTGTAGGCGATGTTGCCGGCGCAGCCGCCGAAATTGCGGCGCATTTCAGGCACCAAAAAAGAGACGTTTAACATGTGTACCTTGTCAGGCAGGATGTGGTTTTTGAACTGGTCAGGAAACACCATGATGGTATCGAAGGCGAAAGAACCACAAATGAGTGCAGACATGTTTTTATCCTTTTTTCGAGTGCTAAATATTGTTTATATGATTGGCCAACGATCGAAGATTATCAATCCCCATATTATTGTTGAGTTTATCAGACTGACTAACACTGCGGCTGAGCCTATGTCCTTGGCGCGCCCCGAGAGTTCATGATGCTCAGTTCCAATGCGATCCACGATGGCTTCGATTGCAGAGTTTATCAGTTCAACAATCAAGACCAGCAGTAATGCGCCGATAAGTAAAGCACGCTCTACGGCAGTTTGTCCCAGCCAGAAGCTGAGTGGAATCAGGATCACACAAAAGGCAAGTTCCTGACGGAATGCAGCCTCATGTTTAAATGCAGACTTTAACCCAAGCAATGAAAATCCAAAGGCATTGATGATGCGCTTGATGCCGGTGGTTTCAGGTTTGCCCATAGTGGTTTCAGTTTTTAGTCGGCGAATATTTTAGATTGAGTTCTCGTGCAGCCTTTACGTCATCAAGGCGTCTTACCGGTAAGGTATAGGGTGCATCTTTTAATAATTCCGGGTTTTTGTCAGCTTCTTCCTGAATGGTTTTCATGACATCAGCAAAGGCATCCAGAGTTTCTTTGGATTCCGTTTCTGTTGGCTCAATTAATAAACATTCCGGGACGATTAGCGGAAAATAAGTGGTCGGTGCATGAAAACCATAATCCAGTAAACGTTTGGCAAAGTCCATGGCGGTAACGCCCTGGTCTTTGGCCTGTCGTTTCAGGGTGAGGATAAATTCATGGGTAGCACGACGTGATGGCAATGCCATGTCGAAACCCGCTTCGGCTAGCCTGGCCATCAAATAATTGGCATTAAGCGTAGCGTAATCTGCTGTGCGCACCATTCCTTCACGACCTAATAACAAGGCATAAACGTAAGCGCGTATTAAAACGCCGGTATTACCCATGTGAGCAGAAAGTCGTCCAATGCTTTGCGGGAGATCCGCTTCTGTTAGCCAGCGGTACGTGTTGTTTTCATTTCCTACTATAGGAATAGGCATGAATGGTTTGAGTCTTTCGCTCACTCCAACAGGGCCTGCACCCGGGCCGCCACCGCCATGTGGCGTGGAGAATGTCTTGTGCAGGTTCATATGAATAACATCAAACCCCATATCGCCAGGTTTAACTTTGCCAAGTATGGCATTGAGATTGGCGCCATCGTAATAGAGCAGTCCACCGGCTTCGTGAACAATCTGTGCAATTTCTTTGATGCGACGATCGAACACACCGAGAGTTGAAGGGTTGGTGAGCATAATGCCAGCCGTTTGTGGCCCCACAGCTTTTTTGAGAGCATCTACATCGATGTCGCCATCAGTATTGGTGGGAATTTCACGTACCTTGTAACCGCACATGGTCGCCGTTGCCGGATTAGTGCCGTGAGCAGCATCGGGGCAAATGATTTCGCTTCTTTCTGTGTCATTACTGGCGTCATGGTAGGCGCGAATCATGGCTACACCTGCGAATTCGCCCTGAGCACCAGCCATGGGGGAGAGAGATACGGCAGTCATGCCGGTAACGTCTTTCAGGATTTCCTGTAACTCCCACAAGCAGGCCATTACGCCCTGGCCAAAACGCTCAGGAGCCAGCGGATGTCGTCCCAGAAACCCCGGTAACAGCGCCAGCGTATTACAGGCACGTGGGTTGTGTTTCATGGTGCAGGAACCCAGCGGATAAAACTGGGTGTCGATGGAAAAGTTTTTCTGTGACAAACGCGTGTAGTGACGTACCGCATCCATTTCAGAGACTTCCGGTAACATCGGCGGTGTTTTACGCAATAGATTGTCAGGGATTTCAGGAGCGGTGGTGACATCTTTCACCATTTGCGCGCCATTAGTTCTGCCAGAAGATGAATGTTCAAAAATCAGCTGGTTTTTATTATAGGTCGAGCTCATGCTGAAACCTCCCGTAGTACTTTTTGTAACGAGGAGGCGTAGATTTGTAAATCTTCTTCGGTTTTGGTTTCAGTCACACAAACTAGTAAGGCATTACCCAGTTCAGGGAATTCAGCTGATAAATCATAGCCGCCCAGAATGCCGTGATCCTCAAGAGCAGTTAACACTTTACTAACAGGTTTGCTCAGCCGTAAAACCTTCTCGTGAAAGCTAGGGCGTGAAAACACGGTTTCAACTCCATCAATGGCATTGAGTTGTTTTATTAGTGTGCATGTATTGGCGTGACTGTTTGCTGCTGTGCGCCGTAAACCTTCTGGACCCATCAGTGACATATAAATAGTTGCTGCAGTAGTGAGCAAGCCCTGATTGGTACAAATGTTGGATGTGGCTTTAGAGCGACGAATATGTTGTTCGCGCGCCTGCAACGTTAAGGTGTAACCAGGTTTTCCATCCAGATCATTGGTGGCACCAATAATACGACCAGGCATTTGTCGCACATGTTTTTGTGCGCAACACATAAAACCAAAATAGGGGCCGCCGGATGACAGCGGCACGCCCAATGGTTGGCCTTCACCACAGACTATATCCGCACCTTCTGTTCCCCACTCTCCCGGCGGTGTAATTAGTGCCATAGCCATAGGGTTAACCACGCTAATGACCAGTGCACCATGAGCATGTGCCCAGTCAGTAAGGGCATCGACATCTTCCAGTACACCGAAAAAGTTGGGTTGTGGAATAATTAACGCAGCCACGTCGCCTGGTTCAGAAGGCAGCGACTCAATATTGAGATGGCCGCCATCGGTGTCGTAGTCGAGCATTTCAAGCGTGATGCCTTGATGCTGAGTAATTGTTTTTACCACTTTTAGATACGTGGGATGCACTGTGCGCGGCACAAGAATACGTTTGCTTTTAGATTTTCGATTAGCACGAACTGCCATGAGCACGGCTTCTGCTAATGAAGAAGCGCCATCGTAAAGTGATGCGTTGGATACATCCATGGCAGTGAGCTCTGCCATCATAGTTTGGAACTCATACAATAATTGCAAAGTACCCTGACTGGCTTCGGCCTGGTAGGGTGTGTAGGCCGTATAAAATTCACCGCGTGTTGTTAGTTCCCATACTGCCGATGGAATGTGGTGTTCATAAGCACCTGCACCAATAAAACAAAGTGGTTGCACATCTTTCGCTGCAAGCTGGTGTATTAAACGATTAACCGCCATTTCGCTGCGGCCTGCCGGAACGACTTCCAGTGGTTTGGCGCGCAATTCAGCAGGGATTTCATCGAAGAGATCATCGATGCTTTTAGCTCCAATGGCATCAAGCATGGATTGAGTGTCATCTTTGGTATGTGGAATAAACGGCATAGCGGTTACTTGGTACTCTTAATTAAATTAGCACTTTCTCTTCGTTGAAAGTTAGTGGTCTTCTTCAGCAATCAATTCAAGATAAGCTTCGGCATCAAGAAGTTCATCAACTTCCCCGCTATCTTCAGGTGTTAGTTTGAACAACCAGCCCGTATCAAAAGGATCCTGATTAATAGTTTCCGGGGCATCGGCAAGGTCTTCGTTTACCGCGGTGATTTCACCAGAGATTGGACAATAAATATCTGAAGCTGCTTTTACCGATTCCACAACAGCGCAATCATCTCCACTGGTGTAAGTTGCTTCGGTTTCAGGCAGTTCAACAAAAACCATGTCACCTAATAGTTCCTGTGCGTGGTCGGTTATGCCGATAGTCAGGCTGCCATCGCTTTCAACACGTACCCACTCATGGGTTTTGGTATATTTTAATTCGTTTGGCACGTTGCTCATGAAATGTCTCCTCGCGCAGTGTTTGTTGTTAACGTAAAAAGATTAGAAAATAGTAAAATTGTTTTTAATAGTGTTCTTTAAATACAGGCCTTGCCATTGCGAGCAAAAGGGTACTTAACAATTCGGGCGTTAAGCAGCTTGTTGCGAATTTCTACCTGGCAATTATCTTTTACTGTAGTGGGGATTCTCGCCATGGCAATGGATTTGCCTAATGTTGGGGAAAATCCACCGCTAGTAATTTCGCCATCACCAGCTTCGGTGACCACTTTTTGGTGGGGGCGTAACACGCCACGATCTTCCAGCAGCAGTCCCACCAGCTTTGTATCGGTGCCACCGGCCTTTTGTTTATCGAGTTTACTGCGGCCAATGAACAAACGGTCTTCCGGGTCAAAGGCCACGGTCCAGGTGAGTCCTGCTTCCAGTGGCGTGATGCCTTCATCCATATCTTGTCCGTATAAATTCATGCCGGCTTCAAGACGCAGGGTATCGCGAGCGCCAAGGCCAATGGGTTTAATGCCGGCAGCCAGTAGGGATTCCCAGCAAGCGGCGGCCTGATCGGCGGGCAGGATTATTTCATAACCGTCTTCGCCGGTATAACCGGTGCGAGCTACAAATAAATCACCTTTCTTTTCACTGCTACCCGTGTTGCTGCAATCGGCGGCAAAAAATGGCTTTAATTCGCGTGCGGGTTCGATGCTTGCACCCAGAGCAGCATGAGCTTTTTCTCTGGCATGCGGGCCCTGTACGGCGATCATGGCCAGGTCATCACGTTCGGTGATGTCTACGTCTTCAGATTCAGCCTGGGCATTGATCCAGGCCAGGTCTTTATCGCGGGTGGCGGCATTGGCCACCATGCGGTACCAGTCGTCTGCCATAAAGTAGACGATGAGATCGTCAATGACCCCACCATTTTCATTCAGCATGCAGCTGTATAGCGCCTTGCCGGGAACAGTAATGCGGGCTACATCGTTGGCTAACAGACGACGCAGAAAATCTCGACAGCCTTTGCCTTTGAAATCCAGCACCACCATGTGGGACACATCAAACATGCCGGCGTCATTACGCACCTGGTGATGTTCTTCTATTTGTGAGCCGTAGTGAATGGGCATATCCCAGCCGGCAAAATCGACCATCTTGGCACCGGAGGCCAGGTGTTGTTGGTAGAGGGGGGTTTGCTGTGGCGATTGAGGTGATGTTTGTTCGGTCATGTCATCGGTACTCTGGTTAAAAGCGGCTGTTAACTTTTAGCCGCATTTTGTGCGTTATAAGGGCATGTTTGATGCATTTAGCGAATTTTACAGCATTAGCTGTCGCCAAATACTACCCCTCTGTCCGCTTTACCTGAGAGCTTGAGCCCCTTCGGTGGATTGGGTTAAGGTGAGGAAATCAGGTGTTGGATAACCCGCATGTCCCTCTGTTTAGCCAATCTCTCTCCAGAGTCAACTTGTCAATTACGGTCCATTTGCCTGAGCGATTCCGGGTGGTTGCGCCTTCGGCGGTGGAAAATTGCTTTCTTTAATAGACAAGAAATACAAAGCTTCCACTCTCTCCCGCAGTGACATTAAGTTGAGCGGCCAATCATACCGGTAGCAGGGGGTAAATCCAAGGAGGGCCTACTGGAGCAGGGATTATAAGGAACAAATTTGGGTATTGGAGCGTCTCATTCAGTGGCAGGCGGGTAATCCAATTTCTAGTGCTGCAATGTGGTAGTTTTGCTGGGTTTTTGTTGGCTTTGTGACTGATTTCTCAGCAAAATTTGAGATCTGTCGTATTATTTAATGACGTTTTATGTGTATTGGCCGCTAGGAAGTTGATGGCTAGTTTGGTGGTTATTTAAGGAAAGTGGTGGTGGCCGGGGGTTTTGTGAGAAGAAATCTGAAGATGTATCCAGTCTGTGGATATTTGCTAGCGATGTTAGGTCTGTTCGGACTTGCTGGGTGTACTGGCGAGCAGGATCAGACAGTGCCAGATTTGGCCATTGCCTACGTTAAACGCCCAATCCCTGAGCAATTAAATCTAATCTCCAATGAGCTTGAACCAGCAAACCCAGATGTTCGCCACCCCTCTGCTTTTAATGAAGGCGGTGATCCAGATTTTTTTAATGGGGGCGGAGATGTGTATTTGCGCAGCAGTGCATCCCCCTCTGCTTCGGAGCAAAATATTACCGCCTGTGTCACCGGTGGTAGGGGTGATATAAAAGATCTGGACGCATCTTTTGAAGGCGACAAGCTAATTTTCTCTTTGCGGATGGAGGATCTTGATCCAAATGATGATGTCGTGCCTACCTGGAATATTTATGAATACGACGTGGCGTCTGGGGGTTGTCCAACGTTGGTGATGGAATCAGGCGGTCTTGCTGAGGAAGGGGATGATGTGGCTCCCGCCTATTTGCCCGATGGTCGTATTGTATTTAGTTCAACCCGACAGCATGAAGTAGGCGCCATCCAGTTAAATGAAGGTAAACCACAATTTTTACCAGTGGATGAAGACAGGGATAGGAATCCCATTCAACATGCCATGAACCTGCATGTGATGAGTATTAGTGGAACCAGGGCAAGTATTAAGCAGTTAACATTTAACCAAAGTCATGATCTGGATCCCAGCGTAATGGCTAATGGTGAAATCCTGTTTTCACGCTGGGATCATATGGGTGGGCGTAACGCTATCAGCCTGTACAAAATTCGCCCTGACGGCACTGAGCTTAAGGCCGTCTATGGGTTGCATGACCATGCTGTAGGCACTGGTGGTAGTACAGTGCAATTCCTTTCCCCTCGCGAGCTGGAAAATGGTCAAATATTAGGAATGATCAAACCCTTTACTGGCTCCAGGGGTGGTGGCGCGCCAGTGGTAATCAATGCGATTCAGTTTGCAGATAAAACACAACCCACCTGGCCATACGAGAATGCGGTAAGTGGTACTGGCCAGGTGAATGCGGTGACTTTAGGCGTAACCACTGATGGCAGTATTTCGCCCGCGGGTCGATTTCGTTCAGTTTATCCTCTTTGGGATGGTTCAAATCGGGCCCTGGTGAGCTGGACACAATGCCGCCTGGAAGAAGCCGATGGCGATCTTATCCCTTGTCCGAGCACGATTCCGGCTAATGCAACCGAAGCCTATCCTCTTTACGGTATTTATATTTATGATCTTGGTTCTAATACGCAATTACCAGTGGTGATACCCGTAGAAGGCCTTATCATCGACGAACCTGTGGTGCTGGCATCGAGAGCTCGCCCGAGTATTTTGTTTGATAAAGGTACGGGTTTTGGTCTGGATCAAGCGCTGTACGATGACAATGTTGGTCTACTGCATATCCGCAGTGTGTATGACATGGATGGGTCATTTAATGACCTTGTTGTTAATGGCAACCCGGCAGTAGCTAATTTGGCCGCTATGGCCGACCCTACCGTAACGGGTGCTGATGTTCGTTCAGCGCGTTTTTTGCGTCTAATTAAAGGCGCTTATTTCCCTGATAACGATACCTATACTTTTACAAACAGACGCAATGCCTTTGGTGTAAGTACACAACAAGGAATGCGAGAAATTCTTGGTTACGCTACGGTTGAGCCTGATGGATCAGTATTAGTGAAAGTGCCTGCGAATGTACCTTTTGCTATCAGTGTGGTGGATGAACAGGGTCGTCGTGTAGTGGGTACAAATGGTTTTGGTATTGCTGAGCGGCACCAGAATTGGTTACAGGTACGGCCAGGAGAAGTTTTGGAATGCAATGGCTGCCATGATCATACCCCTCCTGGAACTCCTGCGCCTGACCCCAGACCTCATGGTTACAGGGATGCTCCGGATGCTCTAAATGTTGGTGCTGCTACCACGGGAATTCCTTTCGACGGTACAACAACAGATATTGATCCAGATCCTATGGTGGTTGAAGAGATAAACCCGAATATGGGGGAGACCATGGCCGAGGCACGGTTTCGTACCACTTGTGGGCCGGATGCAGCGGGTGCGCTGGGGATAGATATGGGCTCAACAACTTGTCCATCAGATCTGGTTCCAAACATCAACCCTGACTTTACTGATGTGTGGGCCAGCGGAGCTATACCTGATGTAGTAAATCTTCGGTATACGGACCTCAATACCCAAATGCCGGCGAATGCTACAAGCGTCTTTTGCCAGCCTGCTACCTGGGAGGCGAATTGTCGAATCATCATCAATTATCAGGATCATATCCATACGCTATGGTCGTTACCGCGCCAAAATACCCTGATGAATGATGCAACCTGCACAAATTCGGCCTGTCATAACTCATTAAATAACACCAGGGTTCCTGAAGCAGACCTTGATCTGAGTGATGATGTTGCACCTGTTCCCGGGAATCTCTATAGGTCATATCGAGAGCTGCTCATAAACGATGTTGAGCGAGACGCAAGTGGTGCGCCTATAGAGGTTCTAGTTTTTGATGCCAACGGTGATCCCGTGTATGTAGTTGAATTGGATGCCAATGGTGATCCTGTGCTTGACGCAAATGGTGATCAGGCGCTCCTGACTGATGCGAATGGTGATTTTATCCAGGAGACTGTACAGATCCCAGTACTATCTTCGATGTCTAATGCTGGTGCACGTTCAAGCAATGTTTTTTTCAACCGATTTTTTGTTGGAAGTGGAAATGCTGTGCATGAAGGGGCACTGACACCGTCTGAAATTCGTTTACTTGCTGAGTGGCTGGATATTGGTGCTCAATATTTCAACAATCCATTTGATGCGCCTGAAAATTAGCGGCTGGCGAGAGACCTGTCTGACCTCTAAATTCGGTTACTTAGGTAAAGCCTTCGCCGTAGAACGAGCGAGCCGAAGGGGTGGCTAGTGTTGTTTTTTTGAGCAAAAACAGTGTCTGGATATCCCAGATTAATCAGTAGGTTTTCCCCGTTGTTGGTTAATTATTTAAGCTGTGACAGCAGTCACAGGCTGTTGCTGTAAAGCAGCGTAAATGTAAAATATTAATAAAGAAATCCGTTAGTTAGCCGTTTATCTGTTAGTGGAACTGTATGCAAAAATTTTCGTTAGAAGTGGTATCTGCTTTTGTTCCGGGCGATAGCTGATGCGGAGTCTGTTATTTACCCTTTTATTGGTTAGTGCGACTTTCGTGAGTACTACAACAGTTGCTGATGAATTCCCCGAGGTAAAGGTAGCTGACCCGTATCTTGAAATGCATTCTGGACCTGGCGATGGGTATCCGATTTTTCATGTGGTAGACAGGGATGAATATGTTGAGGTTCTTAAGCGTAGAACGGGCTGGTTCAAGATTCGAACGCGTGAGGGCAAGTTAGGTTGGGTGGATCGCGTACAGATGGAACAGACATTGACCCCGACTGGAGAAAGCACAGCATTTGCAAAAGCTTCACTTGACGATTTTTCAAGCCGACGTTGGGAAATGGGTGTGGTAGGTGGTGTATTCAACAGCGCACCGGTAATCACTTTGTATGGTGGATATGCGCTTATGTCTAACCTTTCCGCAGAACTTTCAATTTCGCAGGTTGTAGGGGAATTTTCGAGTAGCCAATTATTGAATATTAATCTTATGGCGCAACCGTTCCATAAGTGGCGTTATTCACCATTTTTTACTTTGGGTGTTGGACAAATTGAAACCACCCCTAAATTAACTTTGATACAGGTGCCAGATAGTAGTGATTTTATTGCCCATGTTGGTTTTGGTCTAAAGGTTTATTTAACGCGTCGATTTATGTTGCGCGCGGAAATTAAAAATTACGTCGGTTTTTCAAGCGACGATGATAATGAGGAATTCCAGGACTGGAAGGCAGGTTTCGCATTCTTTTTTTAAAAACAGCAGTTAATATTTTTATAATGTTAGTAATGAGTCTGGCAAGTATTGCTGTGGCTGAAGAAAACTCGGTTCCAGAAAACTATGATATCGGAATTGTTTTTGATGGCGAAAACTCTGCAAGGTCCGGGGTTATGCAGGTTGAAGAGAAAGAGAAAACGGCAGTAGAGAATGTCAAGACTAAGCAGATTAAAGCGGTGCCGCTCGAAAATAATTCTACACAAGTTATACAGCCCGCAATACACCGAAGAATTATTGACGTAGATAAAATTGATACAGAAGATTTTGAAGTTGGCGCTTATGTCGGCTTATTAAGCACAGAAGATTTCGGTGCCAATATGGTAGTAGGTGTGCGTGCCGCTTATCATATAACAGAACATTTTTTTGCGGAAGCCGCCCTCGGAATTTCTGATACTACCGAGACAAGTTATGAGCGCTTAAGTGGTGGTGCTCAATTGCTGACACCGGAAGACAGAAAATTAACTTATTATAATATTTCTCTTGGCTACAATCTATTTCCGGGAGAAGCCTTTTTGGGCAATGGGCTTGCTTTTAATACTGCACTTTATCTTATAGGCGGTGCGGGCATTACCAAATTTGCTGGTGATAATCGGTTTACTGTTAATTTTGGTGTCGGATATCGTTTTCTGGCAACGGATTGGTTGGCAGTACATTTTGATGTGCGTGATCATGTTTTTGAGATTGATTTGTTGGGCGTCAAAAAGACTGCCCATAATCTTGAGACGCATGGGGGAATCACGGTCTTCTTTTAGTGAGGTATAGATATATGAGTAAATTAAAAAAATTGTTTATTTTGCCAATAGTTTTATTTCTACTAGTGCCTGTTGTTTATGCAGATAACATAAAAGGACCGGCTCCTGATTTCACTCTTAAATCTCGTAGTGGTGAAAACATAAAACTTAGCGAGCTTCGCGGTGAAGTGGTTATGATTAATTTTTGGGCGTCCTGGTGTGCCCCATGTAGACAGGAGATGCCATTACTTGAGGTGCTTTATAAAAAATATAGTGACCTTGGCTTTACATTATTGGCAGTAAACGTAGAAGAAGATTCTTCAAAGGCAGACGATTTATTAAGGGATATCCCGGTTACATTTCCAGTTCTTTATGACAATACCAATAAGGTGACAAAACTCTACAAAGTGGTTGCCATGCCAAGCACAATAATCATTGATAGAGATGGGAAGATGCGTTATTTGCATCGCGGATATTTGCCAGGTTATGAGGAAGAATATAAGAAACAGGTAAGCGAGCTTATTCGGGAATAAATATTTTGTGATTGATCGTAATCTGATAAGAATTAAATTATTTGTTGCGGGCATTATTTGCCTGCTCTTGCTCGGTTGCAGTATAGAACCCTGGGTGAAGCCTTATGAGCGAGCAAATCTTGCAGACCCAATAATGAGCTTTAGTCGTGACCCGGTATCCAGTTCATATATAAATCATGTTTATCAGGCGCGTGAAAGTGCCCGAGGTGCTGAAGGTGGGCAAGGTGGCGGCTGTGGTTGCAATTAGCACACCCTTTATTAAGGAAGTTGTTAATATCCACTGGGGGCTGCTAGTAGCAGGTGTGCTAGGTTTTTGTATTCCATTGATGGCAGCTGTATTGCCTGAAGATCGTGCGGATATTTTGTACCACTCTTATTCTGGTGGAGGTGTAACTATAAATGGACCATCAATTCTTGCGCGAAAATCGTTGGGTGAGCAAGTATCAATTTGGGGAAATTATTATGTGGATTCCATTACGTCCGCATCTATTGATGTAGTAACAAGTGCCAGTCAATACACTGAAGAACGCATTGAAAAAGGGTTTGGTGTAGATTATTTACAAGATTCAACAACGTTAAGCCTGGCTTATGCAAATAGCGTTGAAAATGATTTCGTTGCTAATTCAATGCACTTTACTGTAAGCCAGGATATGTTTGGAGATCTCACTACGGTGTCGCTAGGTTATTCTCGTGGCTGGGATGTAATTACAGCAACAGGAAATCCTGGTTTAGAAGAAAATGCCAAGCGCCAGCATTTCAGGTTAGGCGTTTCCCAAATACTGACTAAGAATATGTTAATGGATCTAAGCTTTGAAACGATTACTGACGAAGGATACTTGAATAATCCTTATCGTTCGGTGAGATATCTTGATGGCACAGGTTATGCCTCTGAAGGTGAAGAATACCCCAATACTCGTACAAGTCATGCAGTTGCCCTTCGTGCTTTATATTATTTACCATATCGTGCTGCGCTTAAAGCTGAATATCGTATGTTTAATGATACATGGGGAATACAGTCAAATATGACTGAGGTTGGATATACGCATCCCTTTGAAAAAGACTGGACGTTTGAATTTAGTTACCGATTGTACAGCCAAACTAGGGCAGATTTTTATAGTGATTTATTTCCATACATTGATTCACAAAATTATCGTGCAAGGGATAAAGAGTTAAGTACATTTTCAAGCCAATCTTTAGGGGTAGGCGCAGGTTATGAATTCGTTAAAAAAGGCTGGAAATTTATTGATAAAGGCAGCGCCAATATTTCATATAGGCATATAACATTTAATTACGAAGACTTTAGGGATCTGCGCGCTATAGGTTATGCGCCGGGAACGGAGCCTTTATACAGTTTTTCAGCAGATGTATTACAGCTGTATGTTTCTGTGTGGTATTGAGCAACGAAATTGGTTTATAGATTCTTATTGGTGAATATGCAGGCAATTATTTATGGATAAATACATTATGAAATTACTAAATATTAAGTTTAAAAACATCAGGCAGTACCTGGTCACATTGAATAGAAATTCTGGAGTATTGGCGATATGTTTTTTAATGTTTTTCAATACTGCTGCGCAGGCAGTTGATTCTGGTAGTAACACTAAACCCGCTCGAACTCTTGATGCAAAAGTTCAGCTTTTAAAGAAAGAAGTTAAATCGCTAAATAGAGATTTATTTATTCTTGAGGAAGAGTTGTTATTTCCGTCGAGCACGCAGTTAGCTGTTTTTGTTTCAATTGATGTTGGTAATTTTTTCAGATTAGATTCAATCCAGTTAAAAATTGACAATAAGATTGTAGCCAATCATTTATATACAAAGCGTGAGTTAGGCGCGCTTGAACGCGGCGGAGTACAACGCTTATACCTTGGCAACGTTAAATCTGGTGAGCATGAACTTATTGCGATATTTTCTGGTCCTGGCCCAAATAATCGTGAATATCGTCGTGGAACTACCTTGAAATTCAATAAAAGCTCAGCGGCAAAATTTATGGAATTAAAAATTATTGATTCATCAGGAAAGCTGCAACCCGAGTTTGCTGTTAAGGAATGGGAATAAATATTTCTGTATAAATTATGTCGTTCGAATATTTCAAAAAGCGATCAAATAGTTTTACAGTTTTAGTGCTGTTATTTTTCTGTGCTTATTGCCAGGGTATTTATGCAAAAACTAGTTCTGATAAAAAACATGAAATACGCGACCTTCACTATGGAATGGTTCTCTATGAGTTTTATCAGGATAATTACTATTCTGCGGCTGTTAACCTTATTACCGCACAAGCACAGAAGCGCCTTGAGCATAGCGATAATGAGGCTCGCTTATTATTGGGTGGGCTGTATTTATCCTATGGGTTGCATAAGGAGGCGGAGGATATATTTCAAAATGTGATTGATGAGGGCGCATCTGCACCAGTGAGAGACCGCGCCTGGTTCTTTCTGGGGAAAATACGTTACCACAAACAATTATTTTCTGAAGCAGAAGAAGCGCTAAATCGTGTGGGTAATTCTCTGGATGAGTTATTGCAGGAAGAATTTCATACTTTAAGATCTAATTTGTTGATGGCACAAAAAAAATACCCCGAGGCTGTGCAGTCGTTATTACGAACAGCAGACAATAAAAAACGTGATATTGACGATTTGGGTGACGCTAATTACGTCAGGTTTAATCTGGGTATAGCCCTAATTAGAGCTGGAGAGGAGCAGGAAGGATTAAAGCTGGTGAAGCAGGTTGGTGAGTTGCGTAGCAATGATCCAGACATGAAGGCGCTCCGAGATAAGTCAAATCTTGCTATTGGGTATTCAATGATTAAAAAAGACCCTGTAAATGCCAGAAAATATTTACAGCGGGTACGATTAAAAGGGCCGTATTCCAATCGTGCCCTATTGGGACTTGGTTGGGCCGAGGTAGAACTGCAGCGGTTTGAGCAAGCGCTTGTTCCCTGGCAGGAGCTGGCAAGCAGAGATCGTAACGATGTTGCTGTGTTTGAATCTCTGCTTGCAATAGGTAATGCGCTAGAGCGCCTTCGTGTTTATCCACAAGCGATGACATCCTATCAGAATGCAATTAACCAGTATGAGAAAGAGCTGGTATATCTGGAAATGACGGTTGCAGCAGTTAAATCTGGGCGATTATGGGCAGATTTATTGTCTCAAACATCTCAAAATGAGATGGGATGGTTTTGGGAGGCAGAGTTATTACCAAATACACCTGAGGCGCGTTATCTGCCTAACATGATGGCAGGTCATGGGTTTCATGAGGCGATTAAAAACCTTAGAGATTTGAAGTTTCTGGGAAATAAGTTAGACCGTTGGAGTGATGAAATACCTGCGCTTGATTATATGCTTGAGTTACGCCGGAAAACCTATGAATCACAATTGAACAAATTAACGCCTGAAAGCACAAAAAATCATGTTATTGATGTTAGGACAACGCGTGATATTTATGCAGCCGAATTAAGAAGCATAGAGGCAAATAATAACTACATAGCTTTATCTACAGAAGAAGAGCAAAAGCATTTTGAGCGGCTTGCTAGTATAGAAGAAAAAATTTGGCGATTATCAAGTCGGCCAACTTTTGGTAGGGAAAAAGCTGAAGAATATAGGCGACGCTATGATTTTTTAAGAGGCGTGCTGCTATATGATGTGTATACAACTTACGCTGTTCGTCGCTGGCAGGTAACCAAAAGCCTCAACTCTCTTGACGAAGTTCTTGAATCTACTCTTGTGCAACAGAAAAATTTACAAGATTCTCGAGAATTTGCTCCGCAACGATTCAAAGGTTTTGGTCAGAAAATATCAGATCTGAAAACACACATTGCACAGTTACAGGATGATGTTCACAAAGCATTTGATGAGCAAAAATTACAGCTGCAAGTGATGGTAGACCTGGAGCTTGATAAATTACGTTTAAGGCTTGTGGACTACCTGGATCAAGCGCGATTCTCTCTGGCTCATATCCAGGATTTGGCAATTAATTCGGCAAAAATTCCATTGCCTGAGGATGAAGCTGAATGATGGTCCGGCATTATTTGGTCATTACTGCCCTGGTAGTGTCTGCGACACTACTTGCTGGTTGTGCATCTCGCCCTGCAATTAATGAAGACCCCACAATACAGCAGCTAGCCACACGTGCAGCAAAAATTGAGCCAACAGCATTGCCTCCTATGTCGCGTGAGGATGTAAGACGCACTTATGAAAGTTTAGCCAGAAGTACCAATAATAAAGCTTTAAAAGCGATTGCCCTGCAAAGACTCGCGGATCTCGAGCTGGAAAGTGAAAACGAAAAAATGGCCAAAGACGCTAACGATCCTTCTTCCGTGAGTAAACCAAAATCAGATATAGAGATAGCTATTTTAGAAAAAAGCAAACGAGGGAGCGCTATTCACCAGTATGAGCGCTTGCTCAAATTATATCCTGAATATAAAGGTAACGATAAAGTTTTGTATCAATTAGGTCGTGCCTATGAGCTTGATGGAAATCTTGAAAAAACATTGGTTACATTAACGGAGCTTGTTAAAAAATATCCGAATCAAAACAATCGTGACGAAATTCAATTTCGTCGAGGTGAAATATTGTTTGTGTTTAAAGAATTTATTCAAGCTGAGGAGGCATATCAGGATGTGCTCAATGTTGGCGAGGTTAGCCGATATTACGAGAGAGCGATGTTTAAACATGGCTGGTCAGTTTTTAAGCAAGGTGATACAAAACGATCATTGCAGTCATATTTTGCAGTATTAGATAGAACATTTTCAGGTGGACGAAACCTATCAAGTTTTTCTCGCAGTGAACTAGAGTTATTAGAGGATACTTTGCGTATTGTTAGTCTGTCATTTTCATACCTTAAGGGTGTTCACTCGGTTAATGAGTTCTTTAAACAGAATGGAAGAAGGACATATGAATTTCATATCTACGAAAGGCTGGGTGATTTATATTTAACACAGGGTCGTATTGCAGATGCAACACAAACATTCTTTAAATTTGTAGAGTGGTTTCCTAACCATAGGCAGTCACCTTTGTTTATGGTGAAATTAATCGATATACATAAGCAAAGTGGACACATAAAAGAGTTATTACGCGCTAAAGCCGATCTGATAACTGTTTACGGTATAGGCGCCAGGTTCTGGGGAAAGCATGATGAACAGTTGCTAGCCCAACTTAAGCCACATCTTAAGAAAAATCTTGATGATTTAACGGCTTATCACCATGCAAAGGCACAGAAAAGCAAAACAACAAAAGATTACCGTGTGGCTGCTCATTGGTATAAAACTTATGTGAATTCATTTCCGAATGACCCATCAACCCCAGGTAAAAATATGTTGTTGGCTGAAAGCTTACAGGATAGTGGTGATATATCAGCAGCAGCAACTGAATTTGAAAACACGGCATATAAATATCCTTTACATGCAAAGAGTGCTGAAGCAGGTTATGCAGCATTGCTTGCGCATAGGAAAGTAGCGGAATTACAGAAAGGAGTAGGGAAAGTCAATCAACGTCGCGTGGCAATTTTTTCAGGAAAACGTTTTGTATCGTCATTTCCTGATGATAAACGTGTAGTCACTGTGATGTCTAAGGCAGCAGAAGAATTATTGGCATTAAAGGATTATGAAAATGCAGTTGGTACAGCACACCACGTAATATCTAAAATGCCTGCAGCAGATAAAAAATTATTGCGCATTAACTGGGCAATTATTGCAGAAGCAGAATTTGAGCTGACCCTGTATCCTCAGGCAGAAATTGCAAGTTTGATGCGTTTACAGTTGGCAGAAAAGAATGACAAGGATAGAAAAAAATTCAATGAGCGTCTTGCTGCTGCAATATACAAGCAAGGTGAGCTTTCGCGCAGTATGGGACAGCATCGAGAGGCATCACGCCATTTTCTACGGCTGGGGATAGTTGTGCCAAATGCTTCTATACGAGCGAATGCAGATTATGATGCAGCGGCTTCACTGGTTGCTGTGGAGGAGTGGGGTTTAGCGATTCCAGTTTTAAAGTCGTTTATTCAACAACATCCTAAACATAAATTACGTATCGGAGCAGATGAAAATCTGGCGCTTGCATATGAAAAAACAGGGAATTGGTCTAGCGCTGCCAGTGCCTATGAGGTTCTGTATAGAAATGAAACAGACAGTACTAAAAAGCGCCTAATTTTATGGCAGACGGCTGAATATTATACCAAAGCGAAACGCACAGACGATACTATAAAAATATATAAGCTATACATTAAGTCTTATCCTGCACCCTTTGATGAAGCAATAGAAGCACGCTTTCGTCTGGCTTCTATATATGAAGAGAAAGGGCATAAAAAATCACGACATTATTGGCTGAAAGATATTATCGAAGCAGATAAAAAAGGTAAGTCTACAGAACGTAGCAAATACCTTGCGGCCACTGCTGTACTTGAATTATCCCAACCAACATATACGGCCTATAGAAAAGTAAAGCTCGTACAGCCACTTAAGAAAAATTTGAAGAAAAAGAAAAAGTTGATGCAGGAAAGTATCGAAGCTTATACACAGGCTTCGAACTATGGCATTGAAGCAGTAACAACGGCATCTACATACCGAATAGCCGAAATATACAATGACTTCAGCCGTAGCTTATTTTCTTCAGAGCGCCCAAAAGGTTTAACAACTGATGAACTTGAGCAGTACGATATTCTTCTTGAGGAACAGGCCTATCCCTTTGAGGAAAAAGCTATTGGTATCCATGAAGTTAATATACAGCGTGCACCGACAGGGGTATATGATCGTTGGGTAAAAGAAAGCTTTGCTGCATTGGCTAATTTAAGCCCGGTTCGTTATGCCAAGGTAGAGAAAGGGGAGTTGCTAATCAATGCTATCGATTAAATATAATTACCTTTTAAGGGGTATTTTATTGATATTGCTAACTTGTCTGGCGATATCTGCCAATGCGGAGACTATTTTAGAGCTGGAAGAAACAGAAATAACGGGAGCTCGTGAATTACCAAAAGTTCTCTATATCGTACCGTGGAAGAAAACGCGTCCTGATTCTAGTCCATTGCCAATGCGTAGTTTGATCAATGAAGCATTATCGCCCATTGATGTGGATGTATTTAAACGTCAGGTTCGTTATCACGAAATGATTGAATCATCCGCAGGTACCCCTTTGAAGTAGTAAGGGATGGAAGTACGTGCTGCAATAAAAAAATTAACCAGCAGAAGTGTGGTTAGGTATTTTCCCGTCGTTCCTGTCGTGACATTTCACGCAGAAAAATATGCCCACCAATTTCGCGAGTCACAATTTTAACTTTCGCCCAATAAGGGTTTGCCAGGCCAGGCGCATAGTAATGCAAGGCACCATTTGTAATATCCAGAGCTCCGCGCGATTGAGCGGGCAGAGTCCAGTATTTATTTAAGATAAAATTCGCAATTTGTTGCGCACGTTTCCATGCACGACGATCTCTGGGGCGATCACTTTTGCCATCATGGGTCCAGCTGAACTGCTTGCGCTGCCACACGACATTACAAATGCTGTTGGGATAACGCCGGCTTTTGACGCGGTGCATGGTCACCAGGGCGACGGCTAGCTGGCCATCAGCAGACTCTCCACGGGCTTCAAAATAGACATTTTGAGCCAGGCATTGCAGTTCTTTTTTGGAGGAGGGAGATTTGGCAAATGCAGTGCCAGTCGTAAACAGATTGGCAAAAAAGAAGACCAGTGACCAAAAGAGCAAAACGCGCATATAAAGTTTCCAGGTGGTTAACGTATCTGTGATGTATTTCACAGAAATAAAATACGGGTTTGGATGCCCAAATAATCAGTTGCGGTATTTTGCTCAATATATAATCAAATTGCAAGTTCCCTAATATACTATCAGGAGAATTCTATATAATAGAAAATGATAAAAAGAGGTGTCGTGAGTCAGATGCAGATGATAATTAACACAATAAATATTATATCTATCAATAAATTAGGTAGACGTCCCGCTATTTGACGACTTGCTATTCATCATGATCCATAGCACCGGTAGTGTGCCGATAACCAACATGAGAGCTGCAGGAGCAGCCAACTCCAGCATTTCCTCACTGGCTTCAATCCAGATGCGAACCGGTAAAGTATCGAAACCTGTGGGCCTCAAAATCAGCGTAGCAGGCAGCTCTTTGAGGGTATCGATAAAAACCAGTACCCAGGCCGTGGCCATGCCGCCACGAACCATAGGCAAGACTATTCGCCTGAGATTTTCCAGTGGTCCAGCTCCCAGGCTTCGGCCTGCTTCTTCAACCGAGGGAGTCAGTTGGGCCATTGCAGCATCTTGAGATTGCACGGCAAGCGGTAAAAATCGGATAACCACGGCGATTACGAGTGCAGCCAATCCTCCGTAAAGAAAGGGAAGCTGTGCCAGCAAAACACTGATGATTCCCAACGCAATGACTGGGCCGGGTAGTACAAAACCGACACTGGAAAGATGCAGTAACGTTTGGCTACCTAGAGAACGACGGCGAGCATTATAAAAGGCTACGGGTAGTGCAGCGAATACTGCCAGGGTTGCAGCAATACAGGCGACTAACAGTGAGTTTCTGGTATAGCCCCAGAATTCTGAATTGATCAGCCCCTGGCTCCAGGCTTCCCAGCTCCAGCTGATCATCCAGGCTATTGGTAGACCAAAAGCCAGCAGGGTGATCAACCCTAACCAACACCAGATCATTGTGGCTTCAAAGCGTGTTGCTTTGCCAGTGGGCTGTTGGCGGGTCTGACGAGATGAATAGTATTGCTGGCGTTTGCGGAAAAAACGTTCCAGTACCAGAAAGGTAAGGCTAAGCATAACCAGTACCATGGATAAGCCGGCAGCAGCCTGATAATCGAAACGACCGCTCATTTGTAAATAAATGCTCAAAGTAAAAGTCTGGAATTGCAGCATGCTTACAGCACCAAAATCAGACAGGACATGCAACACTACGACGGCAAGGCCGGCGGCAATCGCTGGACGCAATAGCGGTAAATTAATTCTCCAAAAGACTTCTGCGGATGAGGCACCCTGAATTCGCGCCGCTTCTTCCAGAGTTCGGGTTGATTGCGACAAAGAGGTTCGTGCTAATAGAAAGACGTAGGAAAATCCGGCAAGAGAAAGCACCAGAGTCACGCCCCAAATGTTGTATAAATCTGGAATGGTATCTGGGTTGCCTGTCAGCATGATCCAGAGTTGCCCTAACCAGCCGTCATCTTCAAGCAGGCTGGTGTATATGTGCGCAAATACATAAGTCGGAATGGTGAGCGGTAATATCATTAACCATACGGCAACTTTACGTCCAGGAAATTCACGCCGACTAATCCACCAGGCGCTGGAAACTCCCAGAGTAACGGAGCCGATGGATACGAGAACAGCGAGTGACAGGGTGTTTTGCAGTAATTCAGGTAAACGACTACTCCATAGCCCCAACCATTGTGTCGACGATAATTGCAGACTGTTATAGATAACAAATAACAGCGGTATTATTGCAAGTGCAACAACCAGCGTCGCAAGACTACCCAGGGAGGTAAAACGTTTTCCTGGGTTTAAGTATGCAAAGAATGGGCTTGTTATAACGGCCAAGATTATTTCGCTATTGTTTGTGTGGTGAGTGTTGCTTTGTTAGGGCTATAGTTAAGGCAATAGTTAAGGCAACAATTACGGCATTCCAACTTCTTCAATGAGATCGATGGTTTCGTTACGGTGCTCCCCTAGTTCAACCATGGGTACGTTGGCAATTTTATAACTGCCAGCGGAGGGTATGTCAGTATGCGCGGCAACACCTTCTCGTGTTGGGTATTCTTTATTTACTTCCGCAAATTGTTTTTGGCCTGTTTTAGAGATTAAGAATGCGACGAGCTTTTCAGCATCTTTTGATTGCTTGCTGTATTTACTAATCGCGATACCGGCCACGTTCCATGCAACACCTATGTCGTTCTTGCCTTGATCGGGTAATACAATTTTGATGGGAGCATCAGGGTGTTTGGCAAGGTGACGATAAATATAATAGTGATTAACCAGCCCAACCTGCTTTTTTCCTTTGGCAACGGCTTTGACAATCTTGCTATGTTTATTAAAAACGTGACCGTCAACATTGGTTTTCATGCCTTTAAGCCATTCGCGGGTTTTTGTTTTGCCTATGGCTTTCATGTAAACCGTTACCCCGGCAATGTAACTGCCATTGGTGCTGTTGGTAATGCCCAGCTTTCCTTTCAGGGCTGGATCGGCAAGATCAAAAATTGAGAGGCTTTTATTTGCCCACGGTCCGTTGGTATTGACGACCAAAACGCGCGCGCGCGCAGACAGGCCTACCCAGGTGTTGTCGGGGGCGCGAAGAGTGGGTTTGACGGGGGCTAGCAAAGTGTCGTTCATGGCCTGAAACAGGCTCCAGTCACTGCCACGTTGCAAAGTTCCGGCATCGTTACTGAGAAATAAATCGGCATCCGTCCGACCAGCTTCTACTTTTAATTTATTGAGTAGGGCGGTTGATTTGCCAGTGTGTAGGATGACCTTGATACCGGTTTGGCGAGTAAATTCAGCGATAACCGGTTTAACAAACTTGTCGCTACGTCCGGAGTAGATCACCAGGCTTTCACTGGCGAATGAGGCAGTTGCCTGAAAAATGGAAAAAGTCAGTGGGATTAAACAAATTAGTACTTGCTTATAAACTTTCATAACAATACTTCCAAGGGATGTGGGACTTGTTGCAAATGATAATGATTATCATTTAGGAAGTCAATACCCTACTGTTTAGAGGGTATACAAAGAGTTTCTGCAGATGAGCCGAAGGTGAGTAATGTGCCTAGAAATGAATTGGCTAGTAGTAGAGTGGCTCTTAATGGAGTGGCCCGTTATGTTTTGAGAGCTCTTACTAATTTTCCAATCGTGAGGCCCTGTACCACAATGGAGAACACCACGATCACATAGGTAATGGCTAGAATGACATCCCGCGCTTCACCAGGCGGTAACGATAAGGCCAGGGCAACGGAGATGCCACCGCGAAGTCCGCCCCAGGTGAGGATTTTTATGGCACCCGGTGTGAATTGACGCCTTTTTTTCATCAGGCTTATAGGAATACCGACACTAATAAAGCGTGCGATGAGAAGCAGCGGAATTAACAGCAACGAAACCATTAGCACATCGGCAGTGAAAGGCAGGATTAAAACCTCCAGACCAATCAACACAAACAACACGGCATTGAGAATTTCATCAATGAGCTCCCAGAAGGTATCAAGATGTTCCCGGGTATTATCAGACATGCCGAAGGTTCGACCATGATTACCAATGAGCAAGCCGGCAACGACAACAGCAATAGGGCCGGAGACATGGATAGCGCTGGCAAGGGCATAGCCGCCCATAACAAGAGCGAGGGTTAATAAAATTTCTACCTGATAATTATCCACCTGTTTAAGCAGTTGATAGGTAATCCAGCCAATGGCAAAACCAAACGCGACACCACCCACAGCCTCTTCCAGAAAAATAAGCAATATGTGACTGGCAGAAATTTCATGGCCACCAGTGGCAATACCGAGTAACACAATAAAAACCACAACGGCAACGCCATCATTAAACAATGATTCACCGGCTATCTTCGTTTCCAGTGTTTTGGGTGCATTAGCTGATTTGAGTATGCCTAATACGGCAATTGGGTCGGTGGGGGAAATCAATGCACCAAATAGCAGGCAATAAATAAAACTCAATTCTATGCCTAGCTGGTTTAACAGGAAGTAACTGGCGCCACCAACGATAAAAGTGGACGTGAGAATCCCAATCGT
>JAUWVK010000039.1 GCA_030617485.1 Gammaproteobacteria bacterium | reverse complement strand
GGATGCGAGTGGTAATATCAGTATTTATTTTGGATATGGCATTCACATATTGACGCGTTAAGGTTGCAGTACCTGAGAGTGTTTGTAAAAAGTTAAGGGCCGTGCGTTCGCCACTAAGCAAAGCGCGAGAGTTGCCTTTTAACGTGCATAGCAGCTGGTCAGGCTGGATTTCATCACCATCGTTGGCGTGCCATTCGATGTTGATGCTTTTGTGATGGTCGTTTTTGTGAGCAACATCCAGCTGCTGGAAAACTTCATCAAACCATGCAGTGCCACAAAGTGTTGCGGTTTCACGGCTAATCACTTCCGCAGTGGATTGGCTGTCTTTTGGAATGAGTTGGGCGGTTATGTCGCCGTTACCAATGTCTTCGGCTAGTGCATGTTGCACTACCTGTTTAATGTCGGTGGGCAGGAAAGTGCAGCTAGTCATCCCGTTTCAGTATGATCAGGCGATAGGTTTTGTAGCGTTCAAACACGGCTTGTGTTCGGTGCCCAGAAAAATACTTGTACTTTTGTTTTCGGAGCTTTTTACCAAGAAATAGATTGAATAATTTTTTAATCAAGCCATATGTTTTCGGATAATTGTCGGTCAGGTAACGATTAATTGTTTGGCCAGCAGGGATGAGTTTTTGCGTTAGTGTTTCATCAACCAGTTTGATATTAGGGCTAACTTTTTTCGTAATATCTTCATCGCGCAATAATGTGAAGGGGTGTTTCCCCAGCTCGGCATAAAACAAGTCCATTCGGTGGCCACCGCCAAAACTTTGGTCGCCTGACTGGCCATCACCGTCGTGCTCGGTTTTAAAAAAATCACAAATTACTACTAGTCCACCGGGTTTGACGATGTGCGCCAAAATCGGAAATGAAGCTGCCATAGGAATGTATTGATAGCTTTCGCTGAACAGAGCGGTGTCGTAATAACTGCTATGTTTATCCATGGGGAATTGTTCAAAAGTGGCTTCAAATAAACGTCCTGCCTTTGTACCCTCAGTTGTCTTATCCGAAGGAACGGAACATTTATCTAGTCGGGCTCGGACTTGCTCTGCCAGTTTAGGGGCTGGAACCAGGCCATCAGCAAGAAAACCTCGGTTGATGAGCTGCACCAAAATGTGGCCGGTACCGCAACCAATATCGATAACCCGAGTACCTCCACCTTCTGCTGAAGGCAGGGCGTTTATGATCATATCGGTATAACGCTGCTGGGCCTCGGCCAGATTGCCCAGGGATAAAGTCAGATCATTTTCCCAGAGGCCGTAGTGTAGGTCGTCAACACCCAGGAGTTGCTGGCCAAGTACCAGACCTAGCTCTTTGCTACCCATTTTTTCGGTTTTTACAGATTGGTTCACAGGTTGAATCTCGCGGCTGATTTTGTCTATTTTTGAAACAATAATGTGTAAAACGGCGCTATTTATAATTTTGGAAAGTGTCGCGCGGCAGATATTAATGGGTTACCCGCATGTAGACAAGGGGAGGGCAAGAGTCCTTTAAGTTTGCCCGCCGGAAGAGGGCTGGTTTATGCCTCATTTTGCGAGAATGAAAAGCATGTGTTTTTAGTCACAAAACCGCATCAGATGGGCCATTTCAACTACAGGTAAAGAGGGTTTGGGCCGAAAACCATTAATGAAATATAGATTAATTAAATCAGGGTGTTGAGATGGCCGAGCAACATCCTGTGTAACTTATTGATTGAAGGTCAGAATAACTACATGGAAACTTTTAGAGGTGGAGTGATGTTAATTAAAAACGTACTCATTTTAAGGATAGCTCATCGATTTATGTTGATAGCAATGCTGGTATTTGGCTCAGTTCCTCTCTTTGCGGCAGATGATCACCATCATTCCCATGATTCTGACTTTAGTGATCCGGCCATTTTTACAAAAGTCCCGGATGGTTGGGAGGCAAAGCCGATCAAGCATATAGACAAATATCCAAATGCCGACTTGGTGGTTTCTCTGGGGCAACAGAGTTACCCGTTGTTTTACGATTTGATTCCGGAGTATGCCCGGGAAAATAACCTCAATATCGTTATTGAACAAGGAACCTGTGGGATTACCTCAGGGCGCTTATTGAAGAAAAAAGTAGATGTAGGAGCCTTTTGTTGCCCGGCTGGGAAAAATGATCGTTTGCCGGGATTAAAATTTTATTCGCTGGGTATTTCACCGATCGCTTTAATTGTTAATACAGAAAATCCATTGAGCAATGTGAGTTCAAAGCAAGCGAAGGAAATTTTTGAAGGCGAAATCTCACGATGGTCCGAGGTTGGTTCCAGTAATAATCAATTGATCAAACCCATTGGCAGACTGCACTGTAAAACTCGTCCTGGTCACTGGCGTTCGATGTTGAAAAGCGGTGATGATTTTAGCCCCCGTTTGTTTGAGGTAGGCGTCATCCCAGATATGATTTCGCAAGTATCACGCAGTGCCAGCAGCATCGGTTGGGAGACCCCTTTGATGGTGGAATTACATCAGAAAAAAGGAAAAGTAAAAGTTCTTAAAATTGATGGTCATTTACCTTTCGAAACTGATTATGTGTTGACCGGAAAGTATCCCCTGTACCGCAGTTACACGTTGACCGCCTGGGATGCAGAAAACAAAACCAACCGGGAATCTGTGAAATTGATTCGTTATCTTCAGCAACACATAGAAAAAGTTCATAAAGAAATCAGTTTTATTCCAGTTTCACGGTTGAGGAAGGCTGGTTGGAAATTTATGGGTGATGAGATTGTTGGTGAGCCGGCAGTAAATTAGTGATAAGAAATTAATTATTATTAATACATAGTAAACACAGGGAAATATTTTGGCATCTTTACGTGATTATTCGCTCACATTAAAAATGCTGTTGCTAACTGCAGCGGTAGGCATAGTTGTGTGGACGATTTCAGATGCCGTTAAAACCTCGACGTTGAGTGAAGTATTTCGTGAGAAGTTATCTGATCGCTTAAGCCAGCAGGCTGAGAAGCAAAGAATTATGTTTGATCATTATGTAAAGGGGCATCACACTGCAATTAAGTTATTTGTTTCTACGGCAAGTATAAGGGATTATATTGATAGTCCTGTATGGAATGATTTTGTTGTAGATGACGTTAATGTAGATAGTTCTGATTTAGAAGATTCTGAGCTGATAGCTTCTGGTTTGGAAAATTATGGGTTAGTAAAAAAACAGGCTGTAAAATTTTATAAAAAAACGCCATCCTGGTTGCCGAAGCTTTCTGTCTTACGAAATTTTATTCAGCCACGTTATTTATTGTTGCTGGATGAAGATGGGCGGGTTCGTGAAGTTTATCAGGCAGATAAAACCAATTTGCCAGAGGAGTTGCTGAATCCGTATGGTGTGTTGTTAAATTTAAGTCGTGACCAGGGGTTTTTAACAAACATAAATGGTGCTCCTTATCTTATTGCCTCTGAAGGTGTTAAAAATAAGCATGGTGAAACTAAAGCAACATTAATGCTGGCATCCCCGCTAGATGAGCAATTCTTGATTGCTTCTCAAAATTCTTCACTTTCAGACTCCAATGTTATTGCCTTGTTGGCGGAACAAGAGCCGGTAATTCTTGTGAGTAGTAATCCAGCGCTCATAGCTGAGGGTAGTTACCTTAGCGATTTAAAGAGCAGTTATCTGACTATTGGACAGGGGTTCTTTGATTACGGGGCAGCTGATCTTGTTATAGAGCTTGTCTCATTTGTATCTACCAACGAAATAAAGACTCTCACGGCCGAAGTCATTGAGGGAGAGCGTACAGTGCGTGCGCTTACAGCGTTATCGTTTATCATAACATTTTTATTATTGATGTATTTGGTGACTCGACGTATACAGAAATTTACAGCGTATGTTGTAAATTTTTCGAACAACCTAAATCAGGACAATCCTCTGGAGGAGTCGGGGGGGGATGAAATTGAAGTATTGGAACGAAACTTCAATCGTCTTGCGGATGCAGTTGAATCGGAAACAGCAGCACTTGAGTACCAGGCCTTACATGATCCGTTGACAGAATTGCCCAATCGCAAGTTGATCAACAACAGGCTGCAGCAAGAAATCCTGAGGAGCCACAGAAGCAATAAACCTTTGGTTTTGATTATGAGTGATTTAAATCATTTCAAGGAAATTAATGACACCCTGGGGCACCATGTTGGTGATATTGTTTTACAACAGGCAGCAACACGCCTTTTCAGAACTTTTAGGAAAACAGATAGTGTGGCACGCCTTGGGGGTGATGAGTTTGGTATTCTATTGCCAGAAACCAGTTTAGAACAGGCAAAAATGCTTTCCAAAAAGACAGTTGAAGCCTTTGAGATTCCATTTGTAGTTGAAGGAAATAGTCTGAGTGTTGGTATAAGCATGGGGTTAGCTGAGAGTCCAATACATGGCGATGATGTCAATATTCTTGTGCAACGTGCTGATGTCGCAATGTACGTTGCGAAAAGAGGTAAGCTTGGCTTTAGTGTTTACGACCCCGATCTGGATACTCATAGTATCGGCCGTCTGGCTTTAATGAGTGAGTTCAGAGCAGCAATAGAAAATCAGTCATTGGAAGTTTTATATCAGCCTAAAGTAGATGTGCAAACGAATGAAATTATCGGTGCAGAAGCGCTTTTGCGCTGGAATCATCCCGATAGGGGTTGTATAGAGCCTGAGGAATTTATTCCTTTGGCTGAGCAGACGGGTTTAATTAAACCGTTAACGTCATGGGTGCTGGAGAAGGCGGTTCAGCAATGTATTGAATGGAAAAAAATCTGGCCTAATTTTAATATGTCGGTAAACCTGTCGGTACATAACCTTCATGATGTAGCTTTGCTTGATCAGGTTAGGCGTATGATTAAAGAGTATGACATGCAGCCGTCATGCCTCACGTTGGAGGTTACTGAGGGCGACATCATGACGGATCCAATTCGTGCCAAAGAAATACTGGAGGCGCTGAGCATGATGGGAGTCACCATATCCATTGATGATTTCGGAACAGGATATTCTTCGTTGAGCTATCTGAAACAATTACCAGTTGAAGAAATAAAAATTGATAAATCTTTTGTAATGGAAATGATTGATGACGAGAACGATGCTGTCATTGTAAAGGCCACTATTGAGCTTGCGCACAACCTGGGGCTAAAAATTGTTGCTGAAGGAGTCAAAGACCAGGAGACATGGGATCGTCTCAGGTTGTTAAATTGTGATATTGCTCAAGGGTTTTTTATTAGTCGCCCCATTACAGCGCAAGAGTTTATGAATCGTGAGCTATCTCATGACTGGCCAAAGTGTGCGTCTGGTTCCAGGTAATACAGGTAAGTGCACAGATAAATACACTTCGTTCTGATTTTACTTCAGGCCAGTTTATCATCCGCTACAAAATACTTAGGGTCTTCAATCACGTTTACTTCCACGAGGTTGCCAGCTTTGGTTAGCAACTTTTTACACTCATGACTTATGTGTCGTAGGTGCAGGCGTTTGTTGGCTTTTAAATAACGCTCGGCTAATGCGTCGATGGCCTCGATGGCGGAGTGATCGTAGACGCGGGAATATTTGAATTCTACCACCACGTCGTCGGGGTCGTTGCGCACGTCGAACAGTTCTCCGAAGTTTTTCACTGAAGCAAAGAACAGCGGGCCGTGTAATTCGTAAACTTTGCCGCCCATATCATTGGTGAAGCTGGTGACCTGCAAGTGCTTGGCATGTTCCCAGGCAAAGACCAGTGCAGATACAATTACACCTACCACCACGGCGATCGCCAGGTCAGTGGCCACCGTGACACCAGAAACCAAAATCAAAATAAAGGCATCGGCAGGCGGCACCTTTTTGAGGATACGAAAGCTGGACCATTCAAAAGTGCCGATCACCACGATAAACATCACGCCCACTAATGCTGCCAGTGGAATTTGTTCAATGAGGCTGGAGGCGAACAGGATGAAGGCCAGTAAAGCCAGCGCTGCAGTGATGCCTGATAGACGTCCACGGCCGCCGGAGTTCACATTGATCATGCTCTGGCCGATCATTGCGCAGCCGCCCATGCCGCCGAAAAAACCGGTGACAACATTAGCGGTACCCTGGGCGATACACTCTTTATTACCGCGGCCGCGGGTGTCAGTGAGTTCGTCGATGAGTGTCAGTGTGAGTAAGGATTCAATCAGGCCAATAGCAGCAAGGATGATCGAATAAGGCAGAATGATCCACAGAGTCTCCAGGCTGAATGGCACCATGGGCAGATGGAAGTCCGGCAAGCCACCTGCGATGGAAGCGATGTCACCCACGGTTTTGGTTTCGAAGCCAATGCCGATTACCAGCAGGCTGACCACGACGATGGCCGCCAGTGAGGAGGGTACGGCGGTGGTGAGTTTTGGCAGGTAGTGGATGATGGCCATAGTCAGTGCCACCAGCCCCAGCATGATCCATAGGGCGCTACCATTCATCCATTGCATCGTTCCGTCGGCGCCGGGTAATTGAAAACTCTTCATTTGTGCCAGAAAGATCACAATGGCCAGGCCGTTAACGAAACCCAGCATGACTGGATGTGGCACCATGCGAATAAATTTACCCAAATGCAAAACTCCGGCGCTGATCTGGATGATTCCCATCAGCACCACGGTAGCGAACAGGTATTCCACACCGTGGTCGGCCACCAGGGCTACCATTACGACTGCCAGTGCACCGGTGGCACCAGAAATCATGCCTGGTCGGCCACCAATGGATGCGGTAATCAGGCCCACCATGAAGGCGGCGTATAGTCCTACCAGAGGCTCAACTCCGGCCACAAAGGCAAAGGCTACAGCCTCCGGTACCAGCGCCAGGGCGACCGTAAGGCCAGATAACACATCATTTTTGATATTTCGTGTGGGCGCGGCGTGTGGTTCAAACATGGCAACCTCGGGGAGTGGTGTATCGCATTTTGTTTCACGATAGGAGCGCGGATTCTACAGCACTTTTTATATGGTCGAAAGCGGTGTCGTCGAAAGGCAACAATTCATATTAGGGGTGTATGTGGAGCAAAGCTTGCGTAAAATTGGTTTCTTATTGAAATACTGGATAAATAACCATGACAATGATTCCTGAACGTGACCAGCAAATCCGCCAGGCACATGCGAACTTCATTCATCAGGTAGTAAGAGCCTGTCAGAATGAAGAGGCTGCGCTTGAACTGAAGTCGATGTTAGAAGTTGCATTGCAACAGGGTTGGGACGAGCTGGTAAAAACTATTCGACTTATTGTGAAAGGTGGTCGAGATGCTTCTATGCTGAATGCCCTGGATGAAGAAGACAGAATTATTGTTCAGTCAATACTGGATGGTTTGCAAAATCCGGCAACATTACCCGACATTCAACAACAGGGTGATGGGACTATGGCTGCTCCGGGATTAGCGCAAATAATTCATGCTGCAGGTACGGGTGATGCGCAGGCTTTGCAAGCGGTATCCATGATGGCGGAACAAATGACAGCAGCGCCCGGGGATATGGCGCGAATGGGTGGAAACATAAAACGTTTGGTGGATGGTGAGCGAGATGCCGATATTTTATGTAAAGGTATGGGTCCCAGTGGTGAGCAGTTAATGCTTAGTCTTATCGAAGAGCTGAACAAGCTTGCGCCGCAGTAAACTCCCTTTAATAAGGCTCTTTATTTATTAGCCCTATATCTCTGATTTAACTAAGTTTATCTCAACTTTTTAAATTCATAATCATCAACTATTAACCTTTAGGTTTTAATGGTTTTGCCGTTAAAGATTGTTGGAAGCTTATGTTGTGGAGTGTGCGGGCCAAAATGTCTGTGTTTCACAATATGACTGGAAATCAACTATTAAGCAAAATAGGCACAATTATGAATAAGTTAGAGAAAACTTGTTGTTGTATAGGTTTGATGATTTTTATGTTGTCCGGTGTTGTGGTTGCAAAAGAAATGCCTCTCGCTCCTGACTCCATTAAAGGCACTGTTAAAGTAAATGCTGAAGGTGTCATTGAATTGGTGGAAAAATATGAAGGTCTGGTCGTAGTCGATTCACGGATTACAGCAGATCGAAAACAAGGTTATATTGAAGGCTCAATTGGTCTGCCCGATATTGATACAAGCTGTGATTCTTTGGCTAAAACTATCCCGAGTAAAAGTAATCCATCTTTATTTTACTGCAATGGCGTTAAATGTGGTCGAAGTGTTAAGGCTATTAAAATAGCCGTTGGTTGCGGTTATTCAAAACTTTTCTGGTTTCGCGGTGGTTATGCCGAATGGCTGGAAAAAGGTTACCCGGTTGTTAATAAAAATTAATGTACTGGATAGATGGACTACCATGGAAGGTTGCTTTATAAAACCGCATGTCTAAAAAATATAAATCCTTACGCAATATTCTGATATCCATCATTCTCTTGATGGGGCTGGTATCGGCTGGCCTGATCGCAGTCAGTGAAAATATATTTCATGGTCTGGTGCGTGAAAGTGAGCGCACAGCCTTGTCTGATTTAGTCTGGTTGAAAGTAGATGATCTTTTAAATGAGCACTTTGACAAAACCAAGAAATTAGGACTTAGCTTGCAAGGTGAGTCAGTTCTTCGAAAATCATTACAGGCGCGTGAGGTTGATGCTGTAACAGAATTACTCAATAGCCAATTCCATCAATATTTTGTGACGGCAGGGATTGTAGACCTGAAGAAAATATATGTATTGGATAAAAAATATAATTATTTTTCTGAATCTACAGAGCTTATCGGGAAAGCCGGAACCACTGACTTGCCTTGCATGAGTGTTTTGCTGCAGGCCAGGGATCGTAAAGGAGCAGAAAGGCTAAGGCCTATGTATGGTCTTTGCACTAAGGCTGGTCAACGCTATAATTTTTTGACAATTGTTCCCATTGGAACGCTAAGTCCAAAAGGTTACGTGGTGATGTTGACCGATTTCTCCTCTGTGCTGGAGGGTATAGAAACAGATTTAGGTATGCCAATTCTATTGAGGTATCCCGATAATAAAAATGCTTACCAGTCTGACGCCTGGGATGAATTAGGGATGTCTGAGGCGCACGTTAGTGTCAACCATGAATTGAAGGACGTTGATGGAAATGTTGTGCTTCAAGTTCTCGTTAGACGTAATCTCTCAGAATTCCAACAGAAATGGGATAGTACGGGGCTGTATGTCAAGCTGGCATCAATTAGTTTTATCGTGTTGGCAATCATTATTGCGTTTTTTGTTTTAAAACGGGGCTTTTACCCTCTCGAGCAATTAAGGCTTGCAGCGGAACGCCTAAGTCAGGGTGTTTATCAAAAGGTATCCATAACATCATATCCTGAAATTGATATTCCAATTCAGTCGTTCAATAACATGGCCGAAAAAATCGCCCAGCTTATTGAAAAAATGGAAGGTGAGATACTGGAGAGAAAATCTGCCGAAAAAGAATTAAAAAACCATCGTGATCATCTGGAAGTGCTGGTGGAAGGACGAACTAAGGACCTGGCAATTGCGCGTGATGAGGCTATGGCAGCAAGTAATGCCAAAGGAACATTTTTGGCTAATATGAGTCATGAATTGAGAACGCCTCTTAATGCAATTATTGGCTATAGCGAGTTAGCGCAGGAAGACATTGAAGATGGAAGAGCTGATGCAACGATCCAGGATCTGGATAAAATTATTAGCTCTGGAAGGCATTTGACTGATTTGATTAACGGAATTCTCGATTTATCAAAAATCGAAGCAGGTAAGATGGAAGTGGAATATACCACGTTTGAAATAACCCCATTTTTACGTAGCACCGTTGATACGGTTAAACCATTGATCAAAGAAAAAAATAATACGTTTGAGTTACATGTTTCGGAAAGTGTTGATCTGTTGATTGCGGATGAAACGAAGCTTCGTCAATCTATTATCAATTTGCTGAGTAATGCGGCCAAGTTTACTAGCGATGGTTCAGTGCGTTTAGATGTCACGAAAGAAACTGAGCAGGAGGATGACTGGATTGTATTCTCTGTGACGGATACCGGGATTGGAATATCAAAAGACAAGCAGGAAGACTTGTGGTCTGAATTTACCCAGGCTAATTCATCAACAACGCGAGTGTATGGTGGCACAGGCCTTGGGCTAGCAATCAGTAAGCGATTTTGTGAAATGATGGGTGGTTCTATTATTGTAGAAAGCGAAGAAGGCGTCGGTTCTACCTTCAGTATTAGGCTGCCGCTAAATAGATCAGGCATTTTGAGTAATGAGAACCGGTTAAAGCGGGCCTAATTTTTTACCCCTGTATTTTTCTGCAAGAATATTTATTACAAATCTCTTTGTTGTTCTAATGCCTGAAATGACGCATGCCGGTAAACACCATGGCGATTTCATGTTCGTTGGCAGCGGCTATCACTTCATCATCACGCATTGAACCGCCGGGCTGGATGACGGCAGTAATGCCAACTTCGCTGGCTGCATCTAATCCATCACGGAAGGGGAAAAAAGCATCGGAAGCCATGACGGATCCAGGAACTTCTAGTCCTGCGTGTTCGGCTTTTATTCCGGCGATGCGTGCAGAATTAATACGGCTCATTTGGCCGGCGCCGACACCGATAGTCATGTTGTTTTTTCCATAAACAATGGCATTGGACTTTACGAATTTGGCAATCTTCCATGTGAACAGAAGATCCCGCATTTCCTGTTCCGTTGGTTCACGTTTGGTAACCACTTTTAATTCGTTGTGTAATAGCAGATCTGCATTTTGCACCAGCAGGCCACCGTTAACGCGTTTGAAGTCGTAACGATTGGCCGGTTCGGTTGGCCATTGGCCACACTCCAGTAAGCGCACATTCTTTTTCGCGGCTACAACGTCAATTGCGGCTTTGCTCACGCTTGGTGCAATAATCACTTCCACAAATTGACGTTCAACAATGGCGCTAGCGGTTTCTCCGTCCAGTTCTTGATTAACTGCGATAATGCCACCGAAGGCGGATTCAGGATCAGTGCTGTAGGCGCAGTCATAGGCTTCCAGTAAGGTCTTGCCAGTGGCAACGCCACAAGGGTTTGCGTGTTTTACAATGACGCAGGCCGGCGCATCATCAAACTGTTTGACACATTCAAGTGCTGCGTCGGTATCGCCAATATTGTTGTAGGACAGTTCCTTGCCCTGTAGTTGTTTGGCAGTGGAGATGCTAGCTTCTTTTGCCCCAGCTTCTACAAAGAAGGCGGCATCCTGATGAGGGTTTTCCCCGTAACGCATTTCCTGCACTTTTATGTACTGGCTATTAAAGGTGCGCGGGAAGGTGGTGGTTTTACCATCGGTGCCTTTTTCATCAGGAATAAGGGTGCCCAAATAGTTGGCGATAGCGCCATCATATTTGGCAGTGTGCTCAAAGGTTTTTGTTGCCAGGTCAAAACGCGTTGCATCTGTTACCGCGCCCTTGTTGTTTTTCATTTCATCCAGTACACGATTGTAATCTGCGGCATCCACAACAACCGTAACAGAGGCGTGATTTTTTGCAGCAGAACGCAGCATAGTAGGGCCGCCGATGTCGATGTTTTCAATGGCCATGGGTAAGGTGCAATCATCACGGGCAATGGTTTGTGTAAAGGGGTAGAGATTGACGACGACCATATCGATGGGAAGAATATAGTGTTCAGCCATGACAGCATCATCAGTGCCACGACGACCGAGCAGTCCACCATGAATTTTAGGATGCAATGTTTTTACGCGGCCATCCATCATTTCTGGGAAACCGGTGTAGTCTGATACTTCGATTACATCCACATTATTTTCGGCCAGCAATTTGGCGGTGCCACCAGTGCTGAGAATTTCTATGCCGAGCTTGCTGAGCTCGCGACCCAGGTCAACGATGCCGGTTTTATCGGAAACACTAATGAGTGCGCGTTTAATTGCTGTCATGGGATGGCTCTTTGTGTTTATTAAGTGATGGTATTAGCTGATGGTATTAACTAAAAATGAAATGTATTTTGTTGAATTTGATTGATTTTAATGTAACTGAAGCACAAATGACTCGGGGGCCAAGCAGGCCCCCGATACCAGGTATTTTGAAAACTTAATTTAAATCATATTGCTTGAGCTTCTTGCGCAACGTGCCGCGGTTAAGGCCAAGCACTATAGCGGCCTTGCTCTGGTTGCCCCTGGTGTAATGTAAAACGCTTTCTAATAAAGGTTGTTCGATTTCCTGTAAAACCATTTGATACAGGTCGGCAGGTGGATGCCCGTCCAGGTCGTTGAAATAATCTTCCAGCATGGATTTTATGGTGCCGCTCAAAGGCACATTTTGATTTTCCATGTCTATTTGTTCGATTGTGTCACTCATCGTGCTTTGGAAATGTAATGTCATGCTGCAAGTTCCTCCTGAACCAACAATGCTTCAAAAAAGCTTTTTGTTATTTGTAATTGTTCTTCAACGGTTTCAAGC
>JAUWVK010000131.1 GCA_030617485.1 Gammaproteobacteria bacterium | reverse complement strand
ATGAAACCGGCAGCGCATGGGGACAACACATTCTCGATAACTTTGCCGACATGGTTGGCAAGTTCTGGTTAGTTAAACCAAAAGCAGCTGAACTGGCCACGCTGATCGAAGATCTGCAAAGCGTCGCCGCTTAATTCGAACCTACAACTTTTTGCACCTACAACAAAAATAAATATATAAAAACTCATGGCAAATAATTTTCAATTCGTCGACGTGCCACGCCACGACCCGGTTAAAAAACCAGCCGCTGAACGCAGCCAGGAATTCGCTGAAATTTACGGCCAGTACAATGTCGAAGCTGCGGCCGAACAGGCAGACCGTTGTTTGGCCTGCGGCAACCCCTATTGCGAATGGAAATGCCCGGTACACAATTATATTCCTAACTGGTTAAAGCTTGTTGCCGAAGGCAACATCAAAGAAGCGGCGGAGATGTCGCATCGCACTAATTCATTGCCAGAGATTTGCGGACGCATTTGCCCGCAAGATCGTCTTTGCGAAGGTGCCTGCACATTAAATGATGATTTCGGTGCGGTCACCATTGGCGCCATTGAAAAATACATTAGTGATACCGCCTTTGCAGAAGGCTGGCGTCCAGACATGTCTGCGGTAAAGACCACCGGCAAACGCGTCGCGATTATTGGCGCGGGCCCGGCAGGATTAGGCTGCGCCGACATACTGGTGCGCAACGGCGTAACACCGGTAGTATTTGATCGCCATCCGGAAATTGGCGGCCTGCTCACCTTTGGTATTCCCGAATTCAAGCTGGAAAAAACCATCGTGCAGAATCGACGTAACATTCTTGAAGAAATGGGTGTGGAGTTCAATCTCAATATCGAGATCGGCAAGGACATTCAATTCCAGGCACTGCTTGATGAATACGATGCCGTGTTCCTCGGCATGGGCACCTACACTTACATGCAGGCCGGCATCCCCGGTGAAGACCTGCCCGGCGTACACCCCGCTCTTGATTTCCTGATCGCCAACGTTAACCACTGTAAAGATTGGGAAAAGTCTGCGGATGACTTTATCGACATGGCGGGCAAACGTGTTGTCGTGCTCGGTGGTGGTGATACTGCCATGGACTGCAACCGCACTTCCATTCGTCAGAGTGCGGCCAGCGTGCAATGTGCCTATCGTCGTGACGAAGCCAACATGCCCGGCTCCAAGCGTGAAGTTGTCAACGCCAAAGAAGAAGGCGTCGAATTTTTGTGGAATCGCCAACCGGTAGAAATTGTTGGCGATGGTAAAGTTGAAGGCATCAAGTTAGTGACCACCACATTGGGTGAACCCGATGAGCGTGGACGACGTCGCCCGGAAGTGGTCGAAGGCTCGGAAGAAATTGTACCCACCGATGCGGTCGTTATCGCCTTTGGTTTCCGCCCTAGCCCGGCTGACTGGTTTAGCGAATTTACCATTAACACCGATGATCGCGGCCGAGTTGTCGCACCAGACGCGGCATCTGACGCTAACGAATTTCAATTCCAGACCAGCAATCCCAAAGTGTTTGCCGGTGGCGACATGGTGCGTGGTTCCGACCTGGTGGTTACCGCTGTGTTTGAAGGTCGCGAGGCTGCTGAAGGTATTCTGGACTATTTAAAAGTATAAGAATTAGAAGCATCAATTAGGGGAAGTAAATGTCTGCTGAATTAAAAAATGATCGATTCCTGCGCGCCTTAAATCGCGAGTCTGTGGATGTTACCCCCGTATGGATGATGCGTCAGGCCGGTCGTTACCTGCCTGAATATCGTGCCACCCGTGAGAAAGCCGGCAGCTTTATGGATTTATGTCGTAATGCCGAACTGGCCTGCGAAGTCACCATTCAGCCGCTAGAACGTTATCCGCTGGATGCCGCCATTCTGTTCTCCGACATTCTCACCATTCCCGATGCCATGGGCCTGGGTTTAACCTTCAATACCGGCCATGGCCCGCAGTTTTCCAATCCTGTTCGCACCGCAGCAGATGTTAAAAACCTGCCCATCCCCGATCCCGAAGGCGAACTGCAATACGTAATGAACGCCGTGCGCACTATTCGCAAAGAACTCGATGGCCGCGTACCGTTAATCGGATTTTCCGGTAGCCCCTGGACTCTTGCCACTTATATGGTGGAAGGCGGTGGCACCAAAGAGTACGGCAAGATCAAAGGCATGATGTTTGACCAGCCCGAGACCTTGCATCAACTGCTCGACAAACTGGCAAAGTCCGTCATTTCTTATCTCAACGGACAAATCGCTGCTGGCGCACAGGCCGTACAAATCTTTGATACCTGGGGCGGCGTACTCACCCCGCGTGATTACCAAACATTCTCCCTGAACTACATGCAGCAAATCATCGACGGTCTCACCCGCGAAGCGGATGGCCGCAAAGTACCTGTTATCCTATTCACCAAGGGTGGCGGACAATGGCTGGATAAAATGGCCGCAACAGGTGCGGATTGTTTAGGTGTGGACTGGACCATAGACCTAAGTGACGCCCGCAAGCTGACTGGCGATAATATTGCCCTGCAAGGCAATATGGATCCCTGCATTCTTTACTCCAACCCGGATCGTATTCGCGAAGAAGTTGGCAACGTACTGGCCAGCTATGGCAAGGGCAACGGCCATATCTTCAACCTAGGTCATGGCATTCACCCGAAGATTGATCCTGAAAACGTTGGGGCATTTATTAATGCCGTGCATGAGTTGAGTGGGCAGTATCACAACTAAGCGAACAAAATATAATCAAAAATAAAGGCGTGTAGGATTTTTCCTACACGCCTTTTTTATTAACCCTGTTATCCTCTGGTTTATTATTAACAATTGGCTTCATAACGCATTATTCGTGCCGGCCGCATAACGCGTTATTGGTGCCAGCCGCATAATCAACTGTTAGCCGTTACACAATAGAATTGACATAAGAAAAAAGGACATACTCATGCAAGATATTATCTGCCCAGAATGTGAGAAGGCTTTCAAGGTTGACGAAACCGGATATTCAGAGATACTAAAACAAGTACGCGATAGTGATTTCAAACAACAACTACAAGAAAGGTTAGAGATTGCCGAAAATGAAAAGGCAACTGCAGTCGAACTTGCTACAACAAAAGCAGAGAATGAAATCAAAACCACTTCTGCTGAAAAGGACGCTGTAATTAATGAACTGAAAGCAAAACTAGATAGTCTAGATACCGAAAAAAAATTGGCTGTGAACGAAGCTGTAGCAAAGAAGGACGCAACGATTTATGAGCTTACATCAAAATACGAAATATTTGAGGTCGAGCAAAAGCTCGTAATTACCGAGGCGGTTAGTTCGGTCGAGAAGGAACGTGACAGTCTAGCAAATAAACTTGAGGCAAAAGATACTGAGCAAAAACTACTAGAATCGAACCTTAAGGAGACACACAGCAAGGAGATACAGTCAAAGGATGAACTGATTGCATACTATAAAGACTTCAAGGCTAAGCTTTCTACCAAAATGATAGGGGAAACTCTGGAATCGCACTGTGAAACTGAGTTCAATCGTATTAGAGCCTCTGCATTTCCAACAGCATATTTCGAGAAAGATAATGATGCTAGCACAGGAAGCAAAGGTGACTACATATTCAAGGAGTCAGATGACGAAGGAATAGAAGTCGTCTCAATTATGTTCGAAATGAAGAATGAAGGTGACGAAACCGCCTCAAAGAAAAAGAATGAGGATTTTCTTAAGGAGCTAGACAAAGATCGTAACGAAAAAGGCTGTGAGTACGCCGTCCTCGTTTCACTACTTGAGTCAGATAGCGAGCTATACAATACTGGTATTGTCGATGTATCACATCGCTATCCAAAGATGTATGTAGTCAGACCGCAGTTCTTTATCCCGATAGTAACGCTCCTCCGTAATTCGTCCCTGAATTCAATGAAATATAAAACTGAGCTGGCACTAATAAAAGCACAGAGCATAGATATCACAAACTTCGAAACCCAGCTTAGCGACTTTAAGTCTACGTTCGGTCGAAACTGGCGTCTTGCTTCAGATGGCTTCGAAGAGGCCATAATGCGCATAGATGAAGCAATTAAGGACTTAGAGAAAACCAAGATGGCTCTCCACAAATCTGCAAACAATCTACGACTCGCAAACGATAAAGCCGAAGACCTTACGATTAAGAAATTAACTCGCGGTAACCCAACAATGAAACAAAAGTTTGCTGAGCTTGAGAGCGACTCAGATTCTGAGTAGGTAATAGCTATGCAAAAAATAAATAGGGTCAGACTCGACTTCTTTAAGAATAGCCGCCGTTTATAGGAAAATTTACCAATGAAAATACTTATCCCCATATTGTTATTTATCATCTCTTTTCAACCGTTGAGTAGTTTTGCTGATGAGGAAGAGAATAATAGGGGACAGACCCCAATTAATTATTTCACAGCTTAAACGTTATGTTGAAAAAAGGGATGAAACAATAAATTAAAGGGGTCAGAGCCCTTTAAGCTCGAGTAATTGGGGATTGTATAAACAAGAATGATAAATAGTAGGTAGGACGTATGGCGCGTTTAGTGGCACTAATACTAGCCTATTTTTTCTTAGCTCTAGCAATAGTGGGTATATTTTTCCCTGGTTTGCCAACGGTTCCTTTTCTGCTTTTAACAGCCTGGTTTGCAGCAAGAGGCTCGTCCCGTTTACATAGCTGGCTATATGCTCATCCACATTTAGGTAAGCTGCTTATTGATTGGGAGCAACAGGGAGCGGTCTCACATACAAGTAAAGTAATAGCAGTGATAATGCTAATTACT
>JAUWVK010000065.1 GCA_030617485.1 Gammaproteobacteria bacterium | reverse complement strand
TTATTGGTCTTGGGTCCTGGATAACATTTGGTATTGATCCGGAAGATGCTGTGATCATGAATCAGCGGGAACAGGTAGTGCGTGAGTTCCTCCGTCGAGGAGGCGGCGTGCTGGATTCATCCCCTATGTATGGTAATGCAGAGAAAGTTATTGGGCTCTGTTTGAAGCGCATTGGTGATCATAAAGGTCTATTTTCTGCAACTAAGGTGTGGACCCATGGTAATCGGCAGGGTTATTTAAAGATGGAGCATTCCCGCGTGTTATGGGGGCTACCCCGTTTGGATCTGATGCAGGTGCATAACTTAATGGATTGGGAAACCCATTTGCCGACGTTGCATGCCATGAAAAAAGAAGGACAAATTCGCTATGTGGGCGTGACCACATCACACGGGCGTCGCCACAAAGAGCTTATAAAAATTATGCGTAATGAAAAGCTCGATTTTGTGCAATTTACATACAATCTTCTGGATAGAGAAGCAGAGCAGGTTTTATTGCCGATGGCAGCAGATAAGGGCATTGCCGTGATTATTAATCGACCGTTTCAACGCGGCGGTTTGTTCGATCACGTTGGTTCTCATCCATTGCCTGCATGGGCGAGTGACATTGAATGTAAGACCTGGGCCCAATTCTTTTTAAAGTTTATTGTTTCTCATCCTGCTGTCACTTGTGCTATTCCTGCGACTTCACGTGTTGATCATTTAAAGGAAAATATGCAGGCAGCCTATGGTCGTTTACCCGATATGGCGATGCGCAAGAAAATGGTGAATGTCATCAGGGCAATCTGAGATTGAAGAAGTTGAGGGAATCGACTATTTTTAGAGCCTGAATATAAAGATGTTAATTCTATAAATCGGTGGAACGCATGAAAAAAATCATTCTCGGTTTGGTCGTAATTGTAATTATTGCTATAGGGGCGGGAGTGTTTTACGCCGTGAGCAATCTCGATGCCATCGTTAAGGCCGCCATTGAGAAGTACGGCTCGGAGGCTGCGCAAACCGCGGTGCGGGTCGATAAGGTCCGCATCAAGCTCACCGAGGGGGATGGCGCGATCCACGGTCTGACCGTTGCCAAGACCGGGGGTTTTACAGAAAAGCATGCCTTCTCCCTGGGTGAAATTGGTCTGGGGATTGATCTTCAGTCCCTCAAAGAAGAACCCTATGTCATCAACCATATTACTGTACGGGCACCGCAGATCTTTGTTGAGATCAATAAAGATAAAAAGACCAATCTCAATGAGCTGAAGAAAAACCTTACGGGTGGTAAGACCTCGAAGTCGGGGACAGAACAATCCACTGGCCAGGAGCCACTATTAATTATCAAAAGCCTGACGTTTGAGCAGGGTAGTATTGCGGCTAAAGTGACGCCGCTCAACAAGGATTACGATCTAAAATTACCTCGCATCAACATGAGCAATCTGGGTGGCAGTAAAGGGGCAACACCTACGGAATTAGCCAGTGAGATTTTAAAACGGCTGACCGATGCCGCGATGGCTGAGATCAAAAAGAAAGGTATCGATGCTGAGCTCGACAAACTGAAAGCCAAAGCCCAGGAAAAAATTGACGCCGAAAAAGCCAAACTAAAAGAAAAGGCCGATAGCAAGATTGAAGCAGAAAAGAAAAAGGTCGAAGAAAAGTTAAAAGGCCTATTTCGTTAAGGCTTTCTGACAGGTGGAAGCCCAGAATCCTTTAATCCCATTATTTTTGGGGCAGTAACACCTGCCAACCAGCCTTGCACAAGTCCGGCAATTTTCTCATCTTTTAAAATTGTTTTTTGCAATGATTGCCACGTGGAAAATCGTAGCGCATGCCGAAGGGTAATCTGTAATCGGTTTTTGGTGTTGCGCGTCTGGCTCCAGGCTTCCACCAGATTATCATTCACCTGGTCGATGTATGCTTCAAACTGACCCATTGGTTTCTGCAGTGCCTCAAGCTTATCAACATCGCGATAAACTACCGCCAACATTTTTTCAACCTGACGATAGTAACGATAAAAGGCCAATAATGCGGCGTAGCTACGTTTGCTGGCATTCTCGATTTCTGCCCAATCAGCCATGTTTGGAGGAGGATGTAATCCGAAATAATGGCTCGAGCAGGCCTCAAACAAACTGGCATCGTCCTGGAAGTGGCGATAGACCGTCAACCGTTGTACGCCTGCTTGTTCTGCAATGGCCTTAATTGAGGTATTCGCCGGGCCAAGCTGCTCGTGCAACATCACCGCGGCTTCGACAATTCGTTCCCTTGTTTCTTCTTGCTGTTGAGCCCGCCGGGTTTTAGTGTATTTTCGTTTCTTCATATTGAGTAAACATAGCTGTTTATTTAATTCTTGACAAGATCAGAATCGTGGTTTATTGTTTATTCGGTGAACAGTAGTGTTTATTGATTATGAAAGGAGGGTGCGGACCTGGCATTCTACTAGTGCTCAGGCCACAAACTTAATTCTAAAGGAGCTAGAAAATGACAAATCCTACGATAAATAAAATTCGGCTTTTCGCCTTTGGTACAGGTTGGGGCGTACCGTTCAACACGTCGGCGCCATTTCCGCTCAAGCTTGAAACCTGGTTGCGCATGGCCGGAATCCCCTTCGAGTTCGTGGTCGCTAATGACCCTAACAAGGGGCCCAAAGGTAAATCCCCGTGGATCGAAATCGGCACCGAGCGTATGGGAGATTCAGCGCTCATCATCGAGCACCTGGAGCAGCGTTTCGGCATTAATATTGATGCACACCTTGACGCTCAACAGCGGGCGATTGCAGTGTCGGTCCAACGCATGCTGGAAGAACACTTTCACCAGTGCTTTGAGCATCAGCTTTTCTTTGGCCGGGGCGCCGAGGAACGGTTGCAGGAGTTCGCTGCCACCATGCCGATTCCATTGCGGTGGCTCGTACCCACCGTGCTCAAGCGTACGTTTGCAAAACAGCTATATGCACGCGGCATGGGCCGTCACGCGGAGGAAGTTATCATTGCACAGGGCAAGTCCGACCTGGACGCACTGTCTGTGTTGCTTGGGAATCAGCCTTACTTTCTGGGTGACCAACCATCGTCAATTGACGCATGCGTGTTCGGTTTCCTGGGCGTTTCTCTCTATGTGGATGGTGATAACCCACTCTATCAATATGGGGCTTCAATTGAGAACCTGATGCGATATTGTGAACGGATGAGAGCACGCTACTTTCCAGAAACACTGAGCACACTAGCGCCACTTTTCCAAACCGAAACCCAGGTTCCGAGCGCGCGGCTTGCCTCGTAAAGATTGAGTTTATAAAAACAGTGTAGAGAAGAACTAATTTTAATGTAGAAAAATCGAAGATAAATTAAAAGGAGAACAAAACGAAATGGATACCTACGCTCGAATGTCGATCAGATTTTTTATGTTGATTTGTATTTTTACAAGCTCAGGCGTGATCGTTGCTGGAGAATCATCTGCTGACAAGGACATGATTAAAAGAGGGCAATACCTTATTCAGATTGGTGGCTGTAATGATTGCCACACGCCGGGATATCTAATGAATAGTGGTACCACTCCCATAGCCCAGTGGTTAACCGGAGACAGTTTTGGTTGGTTCGGGCCGTGGGGAACAACCTACCCACCAAATTTGCGATTATTTGTTCAGAACCTGACGGAAGCGCAGTGGATTAAAGAAGCGAAAACACTGAAACGCAGACCACCTATGCCATGGTTTAACCTGAATGCGATGAAGAATGAGGATTTGAAAGCGATGTACCACTTTATTAAATCCCTGGGTGCTCCAGGCAAGCAGGCTCCAGCATTTTTACCTCCTGGAAAACAACCACCCATGCCCTTTGCAACATTTCCGGCACCTCCGCCTGACAAGCAAGTGAAAAAATAATCCACTTATTTAATTATTTTAGTTCCTGTGAACGAAAAAATACCCACCACAATCGTGGCGGGTATTTTTCTGTTCAACGCTAACTTACAGGCTAGTCCAGGTTAATAACAAATATACAATCAAAAGTGATCTGGCCGTCAGAATCTAGCTTGGACAGATTCACCAAACCCGACAGTCTGACGTTACCCGATGCGTTCGCGTATTGATTGGTGCCGGACAGTATTCCATTGCCATCAGCTCCTGCACCGGTAACATGCGTAAAGCCCGGTGAGCCATGAAGCACTGGCATAACGGTCGTCTTGCCACGTGAGACGATAGTTGCCCCACCTGTAAAGTTAAAAAAAGTCGTACCGATCAGCTTTACGCCGCCTGACTCCATTGCTAGATCAGCAAGACAATCTGTGGCTGTACCCACTTGCAGGCCCGTAGACATGTCATGCAGTGCTACGTCAAAACAGGTGGCAGTCATTATTTGACTATCTTCTATCATTGGAATGTCTGCCATATAACCAGTAGCAGTTCCCTTTAGATTGAGTGTGAGTGTTTGCCCACCCTGATTGGCAGCATTTGCGTTGGTTAGAAGCAAGGCCATTGCAACCATGCATATAAATGTAATAATCCGGTTGCTGTGACGTAGACTGTTGTTTTTTCTGTTATCCATTGTTAAATCCTCCGTAATTGTTTTTCAGTCCCTTTAATCGGGACGTTAATGGTTGTTAAGTCACATTGCTCAGGCTGCAAGCACCGTGTCATCTATTGGCAATGACATGTCGCGTGACCATTCATTCCATGATCCATAGTAATTACGGATATGTTTGAAGCCGGCTATTTTTAATGCAACATAGGTATTTGCAGCACGTGCACCTTTGAAGCAGTAAATGATGATGTCGTCTTCAGGATGTAGTCCCATGTCGGCACATATTTCCCGGATGGCTTCCGGTGATTTAAAATGTGAAACGTAACCGCTGGCATCATTTTCCATGAAGTCATACCACTCGATCCATTTTGCACCAGGGATGCGTCCCTTGCGTGGCGCAAAGTCGACACCGTATGGTGATGAGCTTTCACCGATCCATTCCACTTTGTCACGATTGTCCAGTAATTTGATGTCGGAACTTTCAAGTGAATCCACCATCATATCTTTGGTAACCATAATCGAGTGATTGATTGCTGGAGTGAAGATGGTTGCTACCGGTGACACGTTTTCATCATTGGTTGGCAGTTTTTCCTGGCGCCAGGCGAAAAGGCCGCCGTCAAGAATGCCAACATCCTGATGACCCAGGTAACTCAACTGAAAGTAACCGCGACATGATCCGCCATAACGGGTGCTTAAATTATCTTCATAAATGATGACTTTTTTATCCAACGATATACCGGCTTCTGAAAACAGGCGTGTGAACTTTTCAGTCATCTCACGCAGGCCTTCTTCAGTGGTCATCGATAATTCAAAAAACATATCAGGAATGTTGACGGCTCCCGGGATATGGTCTTCAGCGTACTCTTCGGTATCGCGCACATCGACAATGGTAACTTTTCCTGCATCGAGCAGTTTTTTTGTTTCTGTTGCTGTATACATAATTTTGTTAGACATGATTATTTCTCCTTTTAAAGAAATTATTTTTTGTATGTTTTATTTAAGTTCAGACTTGTTGGTAATCGCTTTCACTGCGCTTTTGGTTGAAACAACCGCGTTTGCAAGATAGCGAAAGTTCACCAGGGCTGCTTCGTAACCATCACCTTCCGGAACTTGTGCGCCAGCCGTTGCGTCTTTTACGACGGCAACTTCAAAGCCCTGTTCCAGTAATTCACGTAGATGAGATTCAACACAGAGGTTGGCGGACATGCCGGCCAGGATCACTTTGTCGATTCCGCGTTTGCGTAATTGCAGGACCAGGTCGTTGGTATCCGGCCCATAGACTTTGTGTGGGTTGGTGATGACAGTTTTGCCATCTTTGATGTAGCGATTGTAGCGAGGCAACCAATCTGCACCGGAGTTATTAAATCCATCCAGGCTTAAGGCATCTTTGCGATCAAACATCTTGATGTTGTGCATTAACTTTTCCAATGCACCTTCAAAATGCCAGTCATGGTCGGTTGGATAGTAATAATGTGGTGAGACAAATACAGGGACATTATTTTTCTTGGCGGCCTTGAACAGGCTTTCAATGTTTTTAACTGTATTATTTTTAACCACACTCTTGCCAACCACACCCCAGGTCACACCCTTTTCGCTGAGGAAGTCATTTTGTGGATCTGTGATCACTATGGCCGTGCGCATGGGGTCAAAGCTCATCCCGGGATTGGGTAGCCCGGCAATTGCTGAAACCTGGCTGCTTACCAGCACAACGGCAATAATTAGCTGTATTACCAGTGTGTTTATCTTTTTCGTTTCCATGATATTTCTCCTTATGTAGTTTTTTCCATTTCCTCCTCCAGCAACCGAGTTGGCTTGCTGGTGTCTGAAATCATAGGAAACGATGCCCGTGGGAAATATGTCTGGATCGCCACAATTTATGTCCATTCGTCCAGAAGATTCAGATACAATCCTGTGAGTATTTAGAATAAGGATGCTTTGAATATGGATATATTGAATGAGGTTCTACAAAAACTGCGTCTGCGCTCGGAGATTTTCCTGCATGCCAGGTTTTGTAATAAGTGGGTGGTTGATATCGAGCCGCTCGACCTGAAAGCCAGCTTTCATGTCATTTCGCACGGCGATTGCTGGTTACGTGTACCGGATTCGGATACGCCCCTGGCCCTGCATGAAGGTGACCTGGTGATTTGTTTACGCAATCCACCGCATTTTGTTACTCCCAGTTCGGCGTATCCAGCCGATGACCTGGCGCGTAACAGCCCGGCCAGTGATGACGTGCAGGGGGAATCGACCACGTTGATTTGTGGTAAATGCGAATTTCTTCAGTATTCCTGGAACCCGATCCTGGAAGGATTGCAGAACATTATGGTGATCCCTACCAAAGACTCGGCACAAACCAACCTGGGTACTATTATTAAACTCATGATTGCTGAAGCCGAAGCCAACAACGCTAGCTCAAGCGCTATCATTGATCGTTTATCGGATATCCTGTTTATCGAAGCGATTCGTACTTACATGCAAGTGAATGAGAAAGACAGGGGATATCTTGCGGCCCTTAAAGAACCCAGACTTAGCAAGGCCCTGGCCAGCTTTCACAAGACGCCCGAGCAAAACTGGACAGTGCAGACCCTGTCAGAAGAAGCTGCCATGTCACGTTCGGCGTTCGCCGATCTATTTAAACACATGGTTGGCATGTCGCCGATGGAATACGTGACGGGGTGGCGCATGCAAAGCGCTTACGATGTGCTGAGTTCTGACAATACATCCGTGACACAAATTGCTGAGAATTGTGGTTACCAAAGTGAACCCGCTTTCCGCAAAGCTTTCAAAAAACAATTTGGCGTTGGCCCTGGCTCAGTGCGGCGAGAGGCTAAAGCACTGACGGAACAAGCGGCCGGGTGAATGAAAAGGGGCGGAGCCCTTTAACCTTTTAGTCCTCGCAGCTATTTTCCAGAAAGTGGTTATACTGATCCCATGTAATTTTCTTCACATTAAATCCGAAAGGAGAAAATAGATGCTTATCGCTATTCCTTTGCATATTCTCGCGACGGTTGTCTGGGTGGGCGGTATGTTCTTTGCCTATATGGCTCTGCGCCCGGTTGCTGCCAGTCTGCTGGAACCACCACAACGTTTGCCCCTCTGGACCCAGGTTTTTGACAGGTTCTTTCCGTGGGTATGGGTAGCCGTTATTATTCTGCCGGCGACCGGACTGTGGATGGTGTATTCCATGTTTGGGGGGTTTGAGAATGTGAGGCTTTATATACACCTGATGACGGGAATCGGGACGCTGATGATCCTGCTTTTCTTACACGTATACTTTTCACACTATCGGCGGATGAAACAGGCATTGGCAGCTAATGATTTGCCAGAAGCCGGACGGCGACTGGCTCTGATTCGTTTCATTATTGGGTTTAACCTGTTGCTGGGTCTTCTCGTCACCGTTATTGCAAGTGCGGGCAGGTTTATGTGATCAGTCACAAGATTTATTTAGGCGAGGTAGGAAGCATGAAAAAAA
>JAUWVK010000050.1 GCA_030617485.1 Gammaproteobacteria bacterium | reverse complement strand
GCTTTTGCTTCGGTGGAATACATCATGCGTGATGTTAACTGGGGCTGGTTGATTCGTTACATGCACTCAACAGGAGCTTCCTTCTTTTTTGTCGTGATTTATTTGCACATGTTCCGCGCATTACTCTACGGTTCCTACCGTAAGCCAAGAGAACTGCTTTGGTTATTTGGTATGGTGATATTTGCGGTACTAATGGCTGAGGCTTTTATGGGTTATCTCTTACCCTGGGGTCAAATGTCGTTCTGGGGAGCGCAGGTTATTATTTCTCTGTTCGGTGCGATTCCCTATATAGGTGATGAGCTAGCATTGTGGATTCGTGGCGACTTTGTGGTTGCTGATGCAACGCTAAATCGGTTCTTTGCTTTTCACGTTATCGCATTTCCATTGTTGCTGTTGGGTTTGGTGCTGTTTCATATGATTTCATTGCATTCGGTGGGTTCCAATAATCCGGATGGCATAGAAATTAAAAAGCACAAAGATAAAAATGGCGTACCTTTGGACGGCATTCCATTTCATCCCTATTACACATTAAAAGATACCGTTGGTGCGGTAGTATTCCTGATGATATTTTCTGCGGTGCTATTTTACGCACCGGAGATGGGTGGCTGGTTCCTTGAGAAAGATAATTTTGTGCCTGCTGATCCCCTGAAAACGCCAGAACATATTGCACCGCTTTGGTATTTCACACCTTTTTACGCGATTTTGCGTGCCGTGCCGGACAAATTTCTGGGTGTAATGGCGATGGGTGCATCGATCGGTGTGCTGTTCGTGTTGCCCTGGCTGGATCGTAGTCCAGTTAAATCAATCCGGCAAAGAGGGTGGATATTTAAGGGTGCATTAGCAACCTTTGTGGTGAGTTTTATTGGTCTTGCTTATCTCGGTACTGTTGCAGCGACCCCAACAGCAACATTATTTTCCCGCATATTTAGCGTTTTGTATTTTGCGTTTTTTCTACTGATGCCTTTTTATAGCAAGCTTGATAAAACAAAGCCTGTGCCTGAAAGAGTGACAGAGAAGTGAAAATTCCATTTTTGATTAAACGTTCGTCCGTGTTGCCAGGTTTTTTTATACTGGTCGCTTTAACAGCGGCAACAATGCTAACAAGTAGTTTGGTTTTAGCGTCTAGTGGTGGAGCTGGTCTGGATAAGGCAAATATCAAGCTGGAGGATACTGAATCGATTAAACGAGGTGCAAAATTATTTGTTCAGTATTGCCTTAACTGTCACTCCGCATCGTTGATGCGATATAGCCGGATTGCTGCAGACATGGGTTTGACGGATGAAGAAATAACAGAGCAGCTTATTACTACCGGTGCAAAAGTTGGCGATACTATGACCGTAACCATGGATCCGGCTGATGCAAAAGAATGGTTTGGGACCGCTGTACCGGATTTGTCTGTTATATCGCGCGCGCGCGGAGATGACTGGTTGTACACTTACCTGCGCTCCTTTTATCGTGACGAATCACGCCCCTGGGGTGTTAATAATGCGGTATTCAAGGATGTCGGTATGCCCCATGTTTTATGGGAATTACAGGGTTTGCAAGAACCGGTAAAAGAGATGCACGTTAACGATGATGGTATCGAGCAGGAAGTGATTACTGGTTTTAAACTCATAGAACAGGGCAAACTTAATCCGCAGGAGTATGATGCGGTCATACTTGATCTGGTTACTTTTCTGTCCTATCTGGGTGAGCCCAGCAAACTACAGCGCCAGGCGCTGGGTAAGTGGGTATTGTTGTTTTTGGCACTATTCCTGGTGATTGTTTTCTTGCTGAAAAAAGAATACTGGAAAGACGTGCACTGATTAGTCGTTTTTTACGCAGTATTTACGCCTCATTCCAGGATATCTTTCCTATATAATTCATATACTTAGAACCAATTCTGAGTGTTTCCCCAGAATTCAGGTATACTGCGTCTCTTTTTCGACGTTACACCCTTATATTCCTTATAAATCAGTTAGCAGGTGGAGAGCAGACTATGGCAGTTGTCGCCAATAAAAAATCAGTTATGACCCTTTTTTCAAGCACATCAGACTTATACAGTCATCGTGTCCGTATAGTGTTAGCGGAAAAAGGCATCAATTTTGAAACTGTAGAAGTTGATCCCGCTAACCCGCCAGAAGATCTTATGGATCTGAATCCTTATGGCATTGTGCCGACATTGGTTGATCGTGATCTGGTTCTTTACGATGCGCAGGTCATTATGGAATATCTAGACGAGCGTTTTCCACATCCGCCTTTGATGCCTGTTGATCCCGTTTCCCGAGCTCAAAGTCGCATGACACTGCGCCGCATCCAACGTGACTGGGACAGCTGTGTTGATAAGCTGGAACAAGGAAAGGACAAAGCAAAAGCCGCTAAAGAATTGGGCGACAGTTTAATAGTGATTTCCCCTATTTTTGAACAAAAGCCTTTCTTCCTAAGCGATGATCTGTCATTACTGGATTGCGCAGTTGCCCCCATTTTGTGGCGTTTGCCGGTTTATGGCATTGAAATACCTTTGGCGGCCAAGCCCCTCATTAATTACGCAGAGCGTTTGTTCGAGCTAGAATCTTTTCAAGCTAGCCTTACTGAACAAGAGCGAGATATTCGCGGAGTATAACGAGTAGTTAGCTTGGTAAGGATGTGGTTTCAAAATGACAGAGTCTAGTACGACAGGCATGAATTCCAGTCGTCCTTATCTGATGAGGGCGATGTATGAATGGATTGTTGATAATAACCTGACACCGTACTTGCTTGTTAATGCGGGGGAGCCAGATGTGCAGGTGCCTGTTGAACATATCAATAACGGTAAAATTATTTTGAATATGGATCCTAGTGCGGTACAGGATCTGGATATGTCTGGAACTGAAGTTAGTTTTAACGCTCGTTTCAGTGGCAAACCTACGTGGATTTGTGTGCCTGTATCAGCGGCGCTTGCTATTTACGCGCGTGAAAATGGCCGGGGCATGGTGTTTAACGATGATGATGAGTCACCAACTGATCCGGCTGGTGGGGGAGACAAACCCAATACGCCCAATTTGCGTATAGTGAAATAAAGGCACATCTGTTACAGAATTTATTTTATATGGCCGTTAAGACAATAATAATATTCAGATAAACCAGGAGTTAAAACGTGCGCGTTCGTCAAAATAAAAAATTGCTTACTTCTCACTCTGGCTTTACCTTGATCGAGGTCATGGTTGTGGTAATTATTTTGGGAATTCTTGCCGCGATTGTGGTTCCTAGAGTAATGGATCGCCCTGATGCGGCGCGTATAACGAAATCCAAGCAGGATATTCGGGCCATGGAAAGCGCGTTAAACCTTTATAAACTCGATAACTTTGTGTATCCCACCACAGATCAGGGGTTGGAGGCTTTAGTGGTCAAACCTTCCGGTACTCCGGAGCCCCGTAACTGGAAAAAATATATGGATCGCCTGGCAAAGGATGCCTGGGGTAATGATTATCAATATCTCTCTCCGGGCTCAAAGGGTGATATCGATATCTTCTCGTTCGGCGCAGATGGACAGCCTGGTGGTAGCGAAGCGAATACCGATATAGGCAACTGGGATCTTCAATAGGTTCTGGTAATAACTCGGTTTTATATAAACCCTATAGTCATAAAAGACGGTTAGCAGGCAGTGACATTTTTGCCATCAAAAACTAACGAATCCTTCCAGCTAGCTTGCGCTAGTTCTTTCTCTTTTAAACAGATGGTTAAAGCTTATGGGCTTTACTATTAATCCGAAACATATAGCAGTTAACGTTCATGTCCCTTTGCGGGGAGAGCGTGGCTTTACCTTGCTTGAGCTGCTCGCAGTTCTGTTTATTATCGGCATCATCGTTAGCTTTGCTGGTTTATCCATTGGTCAAAGAAGTAGTCGTGCGGCACAAGAAGAGGCTGAGCGTTTGTACGGGCTGGTGCGTGTGGCCAGTGAAGAAGCAGTGTTGCAGGGACGCGAATTGGCAGTGGAGTTTACGCGACAAAATTATCGCTTCCTGGAATTGACCAATGATAATCAATGGATTCCCATCGAAGAGGATACGCTTTTTCGAGAAAGGAAATTTCCTCCGGATGTAAACATTGAGTTACTTGTTGAGGGAGCAGCCGCAAGTTTTGGTGATGAGAAAAACCTGCCGCGTATTTTTGTACTTTCCAGCGGAGAGTTAACCGACTTTAAAATAAGCCTCAGTCTTGAAGATGAAAAGGCCTATACATTACGTGGCACGATTGATGGCAAACTGGTTTTGTCTCGATCGGGTGAAAGCAACTCTGATGTTTAGATCTTCGACTATTAATAAGAGGCGTGTAAAAGGCTTTACCCTGTTGGAGGTAATGGTTGCCCTGGCCGTTATTGCATTGGCCCTCGCTGCAGCTACTTCTGCAGTGTCAGGAAATATTCGCAATGCTTCTGGGTTACAACAACGTACCTATGCTCATTGGGTGGCAATGAATAAGTTGACTGAAATGCAGCTCGCTAATCAATGGCCAGCTACCAAAATCACCAAAGGCAGTTCGTTGATGGCGAAAAAAGAATGGTACTGGACGACAAAAGTAACGAAAACACCAGATGGTTTTGATCTCATTCGCAAGGTTGATATCGCCGTGCGGGTGGATGAAGATGATGAATCATCTTTAATAACGTTGACCGGGTTTATAGGGCGACCATGAGCACCCCCTTAGGCATGAGAGAGCCCAGGCAGTCCGGCTTCACTTTGCTGGAACTACTAGTATCCATGGGTATTTTTGCCTTGATGGCGGCTATGGCTTACGGCGGTTTGAATGCCATCATAAAGGAACGTCAGGCAACGGATAAGCATGCAGCTCGATTGGCACAGCTACAGACCAGTTTTTTATGGTTAGGCCGTGATATTGAACAAACGATCAATCGTAAAATTCGTGATGAATACGGCGATAGTCAGTTGGCAATGACAAGTGCCGGTTTTGGTCTTTTTCAATTAGAGCTCACTCGGGGTGGTTGGCGTAATCCAGCAGGTCGTACTCGTAGTAATCTTCAGCGTGTGGCTTACAGTGTGCGTGATGGCGAACTGATTCGTTCATACTGGAACGTGCTGGACAGAGCCCAAGACAGTAAAGCGCTAGAAGTTGTGTTGCTTAACGGTGTGACGCGAATGGAATTGCGTTTTTTGTCAGGTCCGGGGTCGGGTCTAAACTCCGGACAGGCTAAACAGGAATGGACTGATACCTGGCCAAGTAGTTTACTGGGCGCCCAGCCTTCGGATGGCCTGCCTTTGGCTGTGGAAGTGGTTTTAGAGACGGAGTCCGAAGGTCGTATTACACGATTATTTCGGGTGCCCGGCTAATGTCTTCGCTAATACTTCCAGTATTGAGAGTCGCTTTTGAAAACAGGGCATCACGCGTTGCACCGTTCATTGCGCCACAGAGGCAACGTGGTGTGGCATTAATTACAGCAATATTGATCGCCGCACTGGTTAGCGTTATCGCAGTGGCCATGGCGACGAGACAAACGCTGGATATACGTCGCACCAGTAACATGCTGGAAGCTGATCAAGCCTATATGTATGCGTTGGGTATGGAAGAGCTGGCCGCCCAGGTTTTGGTGAAAGACAAAAAAGATACGGGTGATGTAGATAGTCTGTCGGAAGACTGGGCCATTCCGTTACCACTAACAATTGTGGAAGGTGGTTCTGTTGCCGGTAGTGTTGAAGATATGCAAGGTCGATTTAATCTTAATAACCTTGTCGATGGGAGTAGCAAGGCTGACCTGGTACAGGTCAAAGTTTTTCAGTCCATCCTGGAGCAGGTCAGTGCGGCGGATAAGGATATTCAGATATCGCCCTTTATGGCCAATCGCGTGGTGGACTGGATTGATGCAAACCTTGATTCTTCTGCGGATGGTGCCGAGGATATGGAATATTTGAATGCAGATATTCCATACAGGACGCCTAATCAGTTTATGGCCAGTCCAACGGAACTGGGGGCAGTGCTGGGAATGTCCCCCGAAGACATGAGTGCTCTGTTACCGTTTGTTAGCGCATTGCCTATACCGACTACTGTCAATATTAATACGGCATCAGAAGCGGTGTTGTTAGGCTTGCATGAGGACATAACGGCGAGCATTGCTGGTGAGCTGATAGAGTTTCGTAAAGAGAATGTCTTTGAAAATAAAGCAGATTTTGAGAAAAAATTACTGGATGATTACAAGATTACTGTCGATAACAAGACATTCGACATAAAAAGCGAATATTTTTTGGTATCTGTTGACGCAACAATAGGCCGTACCCAGCTTCACATGTACAGTTTACTGGAGCGCAAAAATGATAAGGTAGTGACTATTCGTAGAAGTATAGGGACTTATTGAATACACCTGATTGGACAATAGATTAATGGAACTTGTTAATGCGTAAACAACTGGTTTTACAGCTGCCTGACCAATGGTTTGGGATGGGAGGTGATGGCCTGGAGGCTGAAAATAATGGGGAAGCTCATGTCAGCTGGGTGTTGCGTGATACTGATCGACCGGCTGGCTCGTTATTCCATGGCAGTTTAAAAGATGCGGCGGTACAGGCGGCAGGTGCGCGAGTTATTGTACTTGTGCCTGGGGAAAATGTGCTTCTGGCTCAAGCTGAACTGCCTGCTATTAAAGGAAATAAACTCACTAAAGCTGTTCCCTATGCATTAGAAGATCAATTGGCTGATGATGTGGAAAACTTGCATGTTGCCATTGGACGTAGGGATGAGCAGGGAAAAGTCGCTAACGCAGTAGTATCTCGTGAATCAATCGATTCATGGCTCTCTCGCTTGAAAACAGCCGGGTTGCATCCAGACATGATGAGCCCGGAAGTGTTTGGTGTGCAATGGGACAGAGAAGCTGAAGTAACGCAATGGTCGTTAGTCATTAATGGTGCGCATGCGTTGATGCGCACCGGTGCGCAAACCGGTCTGGCTTTTGAAGCAGAAAATATAATTTCCATTATGCAGGCATGTTTAGATAATGCAGGTGAATCCTACCCGTCATCACTGACTGTTGTGGGTTGTGGTGAAGAACTGGATGATCTCTTTGAAGGGTCTGCGATTCAAAATAAACTGGCGGCCTTGTGTGCAGAAAAATCCATTGAGTTATTTTTCCGTCAGTCCGATGAGGATTGCAGCGTATTGCTGGCCCAGGGTTTTGATGAAGGTAATGCCATTAATTTGTTACAGGGTGCATACAGTCGTAAAGAACAAATTGGGAAATGGTTGCGTCCCTGGCGTCCCGCAATAATTTTGGGCGTTGTTTGGTTAGTGTTTCAGGTAGGAAGTTTTTTTACGGACTATAGTCGTCTGTCGTCGCTGGCTGAAAAACAACGAACGGAAATGAAATCTATTTTCCAACAAGCCTTGCCGGGTAGTCGTCTGGTTCCGGGTAGTGAGAAGGAGCTTATGTCGCGTGCCCTTGAAAAAATGCGGGGCGGTGGAAATGGGGATAATAGTTTGTTGTCATTATTGTCGCAGGCTGGAAAAATTTTCAAAGAAACGGATGGCGTCGTTCTTCGCAGTGTGCGTTATAAAAGTAACAAGCTGGATGTAGGGCTTAATATTTCAGATTTGCAAAATCTTGATTTACTTAAGCAGCGTTTAAAAAATGAAGCCAGGTTGAGTGTGGAAATTATTTCTGCCAGTTCGCGGAATGGCAAAGTGGAAAGTCGTTTATCGATTAAGGGAATGTCTGGGGGTGGAGTATGAAGGAGTGGTTTGCTGGCCTGGAACAGCGTGAACGACATCTGGTAATCAGTGGCGCTGTATTATTAGGGCTGATGTTAATGTATATCGCGGTGTGGGAACCCCTAACAAACAAAGCGAGTACTTTGCGTGTCAGTACTGCGGAGCAAGCTTCGACGTTGCGGTGGATGCGTCAGGCAGCACAAGATGTCAAAAAACTTCGGGGTAGTGGCAATCGAGTCAAATCTACTGGTGGTCAGTCTTTGTTGAGTGTGGTTGACAGTACTGCTAAAAGTGGGCGCCTGGGTACTGCGCTTAAACGTGTGCAGCCTGATGGTGAACAACGTGTACGTGTGTGGATGGAAGCAGCAAATTTTGATGACGTAATGCGTTGGCTAGTTTTGCTGGATACCCGTTATGGGGTGACCATCGAAAACAGTGTTTTTGAGATGAAGCAAGAGTCTGGTCGCGTTGATGCCCGTTTGGTGTTTGAGGCTGCGACGTGAGATTAGCTTTCAATGTCCGTTATATTGTTCTGGGTTTGCTGACCTACATCATATTCCTGGTACTCAATTTCCCGGCTGACCGGGCTTACGCTTACTGGAAGTCTTCCGATTCTTCATCATCAAATACGAGCCGCAGTTTTGCGTTGGCAGGCATTAGCGGCAGCGTCTGGTCGGGAAAGGCCGACGTGGTCGTTATCCAGAGGGCTCGTTTTGAAAATTTTGAATGGACGTATCGACCCTGGGCTTTGTTGTTGGGCCAGGTTGGTCTGAATTGGCGTTTACAGATTCCCGATTCGCAAGGATCAAAAAATAGTGGCTATGGACAGGGTGTAACTTCATTGGGTCTGGACGGTAGTATTGGGTTTTCCTCCCTGGAAGCTCAACTACCGGCTAGCATGGTGGCATCAATGGCAAAGATGCAGGCATTGCAGCCGTCAGGTTCGTTCAGCTTAAATTTTCAGGATGTGGAGTGGAATGGTCAGAGCTTGGTGTCAGCAGAGGGTCGGATAGTCTGGCATGATGCCAGGGTGAACTTGCTCAAGCCCGTATCGCTTGGAGATTTGTCTCTAACGCTAGAAACCAGTAATGACGAAATAAAAGGGCTGATAGCCGATAGCGGTGGTCCCCTTTCTATTGATGGCCTGTTTACTTTGGAAGAGGATGGTAAATATCAGTTTAATGGCGCATTCGCTGCTCGCGGTGACAAAGCATTAGAAAATGCCCTGCGTTCCATGGGGCGGCCAGGGCCTGATGGAAAAATAAAGATTGCGCGTTCGGGCAATTTGGCCGGATTGGGAATATTGTCCACCAGTTCTAAGTAAGAAGCCGGTAGTAGGTTGACGTAAACAAATTCTTTAATGTTGTTGCTGTTAATGAGCACTAATGTTGTAGGATGGACATTATGTCTTTATTGAGTCAGTACAAATCCTTCTCTATAAATCGGCCATGGACTGCGAGAATTCTTACCAGTCTGTCGATTTTTGTTGTTCTGCTGATATTAATTCGAGCATCTCTCCCTTATGTTATTAACATTGCTGCAACATCCTGGTTTGAGTCCAGAGGTGTTGAGGCAAAAACTTTTAATGTAAAAATTTCCCTTTGGGATGGCACGATAAAAATACATAGGGCTTCCGGGGAAAACAAAAGTGGAAAAGGATTTTCTCTTGATTATCTTGGTATAAGCTGGGAGTGGACCCCTTTTTTTAATCATCTTGTCAAAATTAACCAGGTCGAAGTTAAATCTCTCAATGTTGATGCCATGATTTTTGATAATGGTGATATGAATATTGCGGGTATTGATATCAAACCCGGTAGTGATGAAAAGGAACTTGAGTCGGCAGAGCCACCATCTGAAAATCCCTGGGATGCAATGGTGCAAAATATACGGTTTTCAGATGTTGAAGTATGTCTTCAACAATTTAATGATGCAGATAAACTAGTTCTTGATTATTGTGGAAAGCTGGCAGCTTTTGACTGGGCAGGCGATATCAGCTTTAAACCCTCCTCTCAGACAGAATCAAATGATACACCTCCCATATATGCTCAGGGTGAGTTGAAATTGAGTGAGATTAAGTTGTTAAATAAGCAGCTTCATCTGGATTTACTGAATGTTTCCTCCGTTGCTATAAAAAATATCAATATTGATACCCCGGCTAAAATTAGCATTGACAGTATCGATGTTGAAAAACTTTCAGCTATGCAGCGGGCTAACCAGTCATCTAAAAGCGAGCCATCTCCCAATGATGCCCAGATATTCGCTTTTGACCGTCTGGCTATTCAACCGGTAAGCCTTTCACAACAAAATAATTTAACGCTTGGGAAAATTGAGATTACCGGCACCAGAAACTATGTGCTTGTTAACAAAAACGGGCATATGGAATTTGAGAAATGGCTACCGGTAAAACAGAAAAAGAAACAGGAGTCTGTAGATCAATCTATTGATCTACCTGGTGAGAAAAAGGCTACGGCGAAGACCAAAGCCGAGCCTTTTAATTTTTCTTTTGATGAGTTTGTTTTCAAAACCAAACAGCACTTTATGTTTGTCGACAATAGCCTAAAAGAGCCATTTATTTCAGATATCCATAATATTGATTTCAAACTTACAGGGCTTGATAGTAGGGTGCCGGAAAAAATGAGCCATGCCTCACTGGCACTTGCCATTGATAAACACGGTAGCTTCAAGCTGGAAGCTGACATCAGCCCCTTGTCAGAGCGTCCTAACATAAAAGGTACCGGTGAGATCTCCGGTGTAGACTTGAGAGCGTTTGCGCCTTTTACCAAACA
>JAUWVK010000015.1 GCA_030617485.1 Gammaproteobacteria bacterium | reverse complement strand
GCCATCCTCGATCGATTGGGAGAAAAAGGACGACTGTTAGCCGTTGATAAAGACCCGCAAGCGGTGGCAGTAGCGAAAGAACGGTTTGGTGCAGATGCTCGTTTTGAGATAAGGCGGGGTTCGTTTTCACAGTTGAGGCAGCTCGTGCAAGAAAGTGGTTGGGTGCAAGCGGGAGGAGTTGATGGGGTCTTACTGGATCTCGGGGTTTCCTCTCCCCAGCTGGATGACCCTGAACGTGGTTTTAGTTTCCGAAAAGATGGTGACCTTGATATGCGTATGGATCCTGATGCGGGCCAGAGTGCGGCTGAATGGTTGGCGAAAGCTGAAGAATACGATATTCGTAAGGTGTTATTTGAATACGGTGAAGAACGGTTTGGCAAACGTATTGCTCGTAATATTGTAAAACAACGCGAAGAAGCCCCGTTACAAACAACAGCTCAATTAGCAGCCCTTATAAGGGAAGCAATACCTGCAAAATATCATGAGAAAGGTAAGGATCCGGCAACGCGCAGCTTCCAGGGTATTCGAATTTATATTAATGACGAACTCAATGATGTGAAAGCCTGTTTACCTCAGGCACTTGACGTTTTAAAGCCGGGCGGCCGTTTGGCGGTGATCAGTTTTCATAGTCTTGAGGATCGTATCGTCAAACGTTTTATGCGCAAAGAAGCGCGTGGTGATGATTTTCCGCCGGACTTGCCCGTACCGCAATCGGCGTTAACGCCCAGTATCAAATTAATAGGCAAACCGATACGTGCCAGTGAGCAGGAAGTGGCAAACAATCCGCGTGCCCGCAGTGCGGTGTTGCGAGTAGCGGAGCGGTTGCATTGAATGGGCAAAATGAATGAACAGGCAAATATTGCTCGTAATAACTCTCGCACTAGCAGTGTTGGTTTCGGCTATTGCTGTGATTGAGGCAAAACACGAGAGCAGGAAACAATTTGTGGCCTTGCAGGCTTTGGAAACGGAACGTGATCGTATGAATGTGGAATGGGGGCAGCTGCAGCTGGAGCAGGGAGCCTGGGCGACACACAGCCGCATAGAGCACATTGCCTATAAACAACTTCACATGGTGATTCCAGAAATGGGATCCATTGTGATTGTTAAGAAATAATTATCAAGCAGTAGTTATTAAATAGTGATAGCGAAACAAAAAAATAAATGAAAAAACAATCAGCACAATTTAGTTATCGAGGCCGTCGCAGTCTCGTTATGGTTGTGATGGCGAGTGCCAGTTTATTGCTGGTTTGGCGTGCCGTGGATTTGCAGGTGGTGAATAAAGATTTTTTGCAGGGTCAGGGTGACTCTCGTTATTTACGTGAGGTAGTTGATCCTGCTCATAGAGGCATGATTACCGATCGCTATGGAGAACCTCTGGCGATTAGCACGCCGGTGGATTCTGTTTGGGCGGACCCTCAGGTGCTGGTTCAGGCGCGCGAAAGTTGGCCGCGTTTGGCAAAGGTGCTGGGTATTAAAAAAGATGTATTAGTGAGGTTGTTAGCATCCAGGCGCAATAAGGAATTTGTATATCTTAAGCGCAGAGTAAGTCCAGACTTAGCTAATAAAGTGATGGCTCTTAAAATACCGGGCGTTGCGTTAGCGCCGGAATACAAAAGGTTTTATCCTGCAGGAGAAGTGGTTGCGCATGTGGTGGGTTTTGCCAATGTGGATGATGTGGGCCAGGAAGGTATGGAGCTGGTTTATAACGATCGTCTGAAAGGTGTGCCGGGTGCAAAGCGAGTTATTAAAGATCGTTTTGGCCGCATTGTTGAAAATGTAGAGCGAATTTCCGAACCGGAGCCGGGTAAGGATATTACCTTGAGTATTGATCGGCGCCTGCAATACCTTGCGTATCGCGAATTAAAAAAAGCAGTGAAGGGCAACCGTGCTGATGCGGGTTCTGCTGTCATTCTGGATGTTCGCACCGGTGAAGTGTTGGCCATGGTGAATCAGCCGGCATACAACCCGAATAATCGCGGCAAGCTCAAAAGTGATCATTTGCGTAATCGCGCAGTAACCGATGTGTTTGAGCCGGGTTCAACGGTGAAGCCTTTCACGGTGGCGGCTGCGCTGGAGAGTGGTCGATTTAAGCCGCATACATTCATTGATACGCGCCCTGGGCGATTTCGTGTGGGACGAAAAACCATTCGCGATTTTCGTGATTACGGCGTGATTGATGTGTCCACGGTGATCCAGAAATCCAGCAACATCGGAGCCAGTAAAATGGCTTTGGCGATATCTCCTGAATATCTGTGGAATGCTTTTGTCAGTGTGGGCTTGGGTGAAGTGACGGGCAGCGCTTTCCCGGGGGAGTCGGCTGGATTGCTGACAGATTATGGTTCCTGGCATGAAATAGAACGAGCTACCGTTTCTTATGGTTATGGGTTGTCGGTAACGACGTTGCAACTCGCGCGTGCGTATGCAGCGTTGGCAACAGATGGTCGGCCCATGCCAGTCAGTTTTTTGCGACGTAACACGGTGGATGCTGAAGAAATGGCTTCCATGTACCAGCCAGTTTTTAGCAGCAAGAGTTTATCTGCTGTTCGAGGCATGCTGGAGTCAGTGGTGGTAAAAGGCGGCACGGGAACCAGGGCTGCCGTGCCAGGTTATCGGATTGCGGGAAAAACCGGCACCGTCAAAAAATCAAAATCTGGTGGTTATACCGAAGACAGCTATCTGTCTTTGTTTGCCGGTATGGCGCCTGTTAGTGATCCCCGTCTAGTTATGGTTGTCGTCATTAATGAGCCTCGGGGTGAGGAATATGGTGGTGGAGCTGTAGCGGCTCCCGTTTTTTCCAGAGTAATGGCAGGGGCTCTGCGGATGCTGGATGTGCCGCCGGATAATCTTGTGTTGCCTGGTCAGCGATTGGCGTTTCTTGGGGAGGCAAAGTAATGGCAGCTAAACCAAAAGCCAAAGTGAAAGCTAAGGCAAAAATTAAGACAAAAGCTAAAGTCGTGGCGAAGCCTAAATCTAAAACCAATGTGAAAGCCAAGGCTAAAGTTTCGACCAATGCTTCGGTGAAATCAAAAGCAAAAGTCAAACCTAAGGCAAAATCCAGGACTAAAGTAAAAGCTAAGGCCAAAGCAACAACAAAAGCCAAGGTAAAGTCAAAGCCTAAAGTAGCATCTAAAAAGAAGGTAAAGGCTAAAGCCAAGACCAAGGTGGTAGAAAAAGTAAAATCGACAGCCTCGGCCACTCATTCGGCTTCAACGATAAGCGGCAAAGTGAAGTCAAAATCCCTGTCTGATCCAAAAGCTGAAGCAACGTCGGAATTGTGGAGTCTTTCGGAACTGTTGAGAGATATTGTTTATGCGGGACGTGATATTCCGGATATAAAAATTCGTGGTTTAAATCTGGATAGTCGTAACGTGAAAGCGGGCGGCTTATTTTTGGCATGTGAAGGCCATAAGGTTCACGGAAAAACGTTTATCGATGATGCGATTGACCGTGGCGCCAGCGTGGTGTTGTGGGAGTCGGGTTTTCTTCGCCGGGAATTACGACAAGGTATTCCTGTGTTTGGTGTTCCAGATTTGAAATATAAAATAGGTGATATTGCCGAACGTTTTTATGGCAATCCTTCTATACGTCAGCATGTGATTGGAGTGACAGGCACCAATGGAAAAACATCGGTTAGCCAGTTTATTGCTCAAGCCATAAATCAGGATAACAAATGTGGCGTTATTGGCACTTTGGGTAACGGTATGTTCGGGCAATTAAAAGAAGGGCTCCATACGACGCCAGATGCGATAACTCTCCATTCAATATTGGCGGATCTCAAACGCGATGGTGCAAGCAAGGTGGTAATGGAGGTTTCATCGCACGCGTTGGCTCAGGGGCGTACCGCAGGTGTGGCCTTTGACGTTGCGGTATTTACTAACCTTAGTCATGAGCATCTGGATTATCACGGCAATATGATGAATTACGGTTTGGCTAAGCGCCGACTGTTTGAGTCAAAAACGTTGAAATATGCAGTCATCAATATAGATGATGATTTTGGACGTGCTTTGCTGGTTTCCATGCCCGGTACTGTTGGTACGGTCAGTTATGGATTTGAAAGCAAGGACCTTTTGCCTTCCTTGATGGGGTCAAATTTGAAGCTTGATCAGACGGGCCTGAGTATGCATGTTGAAAGCGATTGGGGTAAGGGAGATTTACGCGTACCAATACTGGGTTCGTTCAATGGCTACAATCTTTTGGCGGCGTTAGGTGCGTTATTAGCAAGTGGCATTGGCTTTGATGATGCGATGCAGAGGTTGTCGTTAATCCAGCCTGTTGATGGGCGTATGGAAGGATATGGGGGAGACGATGGTTGTCCTCTGGTAGTGATTGATTATGCGCATACGCCTGATGCTCTTAAGCAGGCACTTACAGCTTTGCGTGAGCACACAACAGGTAAAATTCATTGTGTATTTGGTTGTGGTGGTGACCGTGATCGTTCCAAGCGGCCGATGATGGCAAGAGAGGCCGAGCAGCTAGCTGATTACATTGTTGTCACCGATGATAATCCTCGCACAGAACCATCCGAACTAATTGTTGCTGATATTCTTTCGGGCTTTTCAGACGTGGACGTAATCAGAGTAATAGCTAATCGTGCAACTGCGATATCGAAAACCATATCCCATGCAGGTGTAAATGATGTGGTGCTTGTTGCGGGCAAAGGTCATGAAAATTATCAACTTATTGGTGAAGAGCGTTTCCCTTTTAGTGATGAGAATGAAGTCGAAAAAGCGCTTGCTGCCAGAAGAGGTAAGGCTTGATGTCTGATTTCCTACAAAAACTTAGCGAGGTTGCAGTTGCTGTTAATGGAGACTTGTGCGGTGAAGACTGTGTGTTTGTTGGTGTAAATACGGACACGCGAACCATAGTGAGCGAGCAATTGTTTGTGGCGCTTAAAGGTCTAAATTTTGACGCGCATGATTTTGTGCAGGATGCAATTGATAAAGGTGCAGTCGGTGTCATTGTGCAACAAAAACTGGAGCTCAATGTGCCCCAAATTGTTGTGCCTGATACACGAATTGCATTGGGTCAGTTGGCCGCTGCATGGCGGCAACAGTTTTCAATCCCCGTTATAGCAGTAACGGGTAGCAATGGTAAAACCACCGTCAAGGAAATGATTGCTTCGATTTTAATGCAGCAGGGTTCTGTCTTGTCGACAAAGGGTAATTTAAATAACGAGATTGGAGTTCCTTTGACCCTGCTGCAACTTATTGCTTCACATGATTCGGCCATTGTTGAAGAGGGGGCAAGCCACCCTGGTGACATCGCTTATCTAACTAAGCTGGTAAAGCCTACGGTAGCTGTTGTCACGAATGCTGCAGGTGCACATCTGGATGGTTTTGGATCACTGGATGTTATCGCTCGCACCAAGGGGGAGCTGTTCGAAAATATTTCTGATGATGGTACGGCAATTATTAATGCTGATGATAAGTATGCACCTTTATGGAAGTCGCTAGCAGGAGATAGAAATATCATTACGTTTGGGTTGTCCGCAGAGGCGGACGTGAAAGGTTTGTTTAATGAGGGTGCTTCGAAAGGAATAACAAACATGAAAGGTTGTCAGCTGGAGATTACAACGTCTGTAGGTGAGTGTTCAGTGTTGATGCCTCTGCCAGGCCACCACAATGCAATGAATGCCCTTGCGGCAACGGCTGCAGCACTGTCCGTAGGTGTGAAGCTGGATGTTATAAAGCGGGGGCTGGAATCTGTTAAGTCTATTCCCGGTCGATTACAACAAAAAACAGGCATTAATAATTCGTGTGTACTGGATGATACCTATAACGCAAACCCTGCTTCGCTCACTGCTGCGCTGGATGTTCTGTCGGGTTTTACGGGTGAGCATTACCTCGCGTTGGGTGACATGGCCGAATTGGGTGAGGAGTCCGAGGGTTTTCATGAGCAGGCTGGCCGCCATGCAAGAAATTCTGGCGTGAGTCACTTGTATGCCATAGGGCAGTACTCGCGTTTTGCGGTAGAGGCGTTCGGCGAACAGGCCTGGCATTTTTCCGCACAAGAGCAACTGGTTGATCGTTTACGTGAAGATCTGAATGAAAATGTCACGTTGTTGGTGAAAGGTTCTCGTTCGTCACATATGGATAAGGTGGTTGATGCGTTAGTGGTGCCTCGTGAAATGGGGGGTGTTAGCTAAATGTTGCTTTATTTCTTTGATTACTTAACTCAGTTCCACAGTGGCTTTGGCGTTTTCCAGTATTTGACCTTGCGAGCGATTATGGGCGCACTTACTGCGTTGCTCATTTCTTTTATTGTTGGCCCGGCGATGATACGCAAATTAAATCAGTATCAGATTGGTCAGATGGTGCGCGCAGATGGGCCTGAGTCACATCTTGAAAAGGCTGGCACGCCTACCATGGGCGGTGCGTTAATTTTGGTTGCTGTTGCCGTCAGTACCTTACTGTGGTCCGACCTTGGTAGTCGTTATATGTGGGTAGTGTTGAGCGTTACTTTATTGTTTGGTTTGATCGGGTGGGTTGACGATTATAAGAAATTAGTGAAAAAAGATTCGCGAGGCCTTAAGTCACGTTACAAATATTTGTGGCAGTCCGTAGTAGGTTTCGGTGCCGCATCATTTTTATATTACACCGCAGTGACCCCAGCAGAAACTCAGTTACTTATTCCTTTTTTTAAAGATGTTGCGATTGATATGGGGCTAGGTTTTGTGGTGTTAACTTATTTTGTGGTGGTGGGTTCCAGTAACGCGGTAAATCTCACAGACGGACTGGATGGCCTGGCCATTATGCCCACAGTGATGGTGGCCGGTGCCCTGGGTTTATTTGCTTATCTTACTGGTCATGCAGAGTTCGCCAGGTACTTGTCTATTCCTTATATTTCCGGTGTTGGTGAGGTGATTATTTTTTGTGCAGCATTAATGGGCGCGGGTTTGGGCTTTTTATGGTTTAACACATACCCCGCTATGGTGTTCATGGGGGATATCGGTGCTCTGGCACTAGGTGCTGCATTGGGAATTGTTGCAGTGGTGGTCAGGCAGGAACTGGTTTTGTTGATTATGGGCGGTGTGTTTGTCATGGAAACGGTATCAGTAATCATGCAGGTGGCATCTTACAAGTTAACCGGTAAGCGTATTTTTCGCATGGCGCCGTTGCATCACCACTTTGAATTAAAAGGTTGGCCAGAACCGCGAGTCATTGTGCGTTTCTGGATTGTTACGGTCATTCTGGTTCTGGTTGGTTTGGCGACGTTGAAAATACGCTAATACATATATTGAAGAATGATCGAGATGAACACGGCACAAATGATGACAATGGAAAATAAAAACAACTTTGGATTAAGTTCTGAATTAAATTCCGAGCCAACGCTTGTGATTGGTTTGGGAAAGACGGGATTATCCTGCGTGCGTTTTTTGGTAGCGAATGGTGTGCCCGTTGCAGTGACCGATAGCCGTGTGAATCCTCCTTGTCTTGATGAATTTCGGAATGAATTTGGTAAAGGTTTGGACCCAGTTGCATGTTCTGTGGGTGGGTTTGATGGTGAGTTGTTTGAGTGGGCAAAACATTTAGTCGTGAGTCCGGGAGTTGCCATAAATGAGCCGATGATTAATGTGGCGCGTGAGCACGGAGCAGAAATCATTGGTGACGTTGAGTTGTTCGCACGGTGTGTAAAAGCCCCTGTGGTGGCTATTACTGGTTCTAACGGTAAAAGCACAGTCACGATGCTGGTGTCTGAGATGGCAAAGAGCGCCGGTAAAAATGTTCTGGTGGGCGGCAATATAGGCACGCCGGTACTGGATCTTCTGTCGGAGTCTACACCTGATATTTATGTGCTGGAGTTGTCCAGTTTTCAGTTAGAAACGACTGCGTCACTCGATGCAGCCGTGTCTGTGGTTTTAAATGTTAGTCCTGATCATATGGATCGATATCGTGATCTTGAGCATTACTCTAGCAGTAAGCAGCGCATTTACGGTGTAAGAGACGGATTAATAGATGGTTTGCAAGAAGGTGTTGATGACGGTGGCCACGGGATGATGGTCGTTAATCGTGATGATGCAATCGTAATGAACATGTTGGAGAAGAATCGTGATTTTGTATCGTTTGGGCTTGATGAGCCAACAGGAAAAAACTTTGGGCGTATAAGCTTTCAAGGTGAGCTTTGGCTGGCGCGCGGTAGCGAGCGATTGTTGCCAGTGAATGAGTTGCGACTAACTGGCGAACACAATCAGGCGAATGCATTGGCTGCGTTGGCGTTAGGTGAACAAGTGGGTTTGCCAGTAATTGCGATGCTTAATGCATTGCGGAATTTTGCCGGATTGCCTCATCGCACACAGTGGGTTGCCAATATTGATGATGTTGATTGGTATAACGATTCAAAGGGTACCAATGTCGGTGCAACTGTTGCGGCAATTCGGGGGTTCCCTCAACCCGTGGTGTTAATTGCAGGCGGACAAAGCAAAGGTGCTGATTTTACTTCTTTGCGTGAGGTGGCGAAGGGAAAAGTTCGCGCCGTGGTTCTGTTCGGCGAAGATGCCTTGCGAATTGAAAGCGTTCTTGCTGACGTGGTGCCGGTAACGTGTGTGGGTGATATGGAAAGTGCTGTAAGTAAAGCGCATTCACTTTCCCAATCAGGTGATGTGGTGTTGCTATCTCCCGCATGTGCCAGTTTTGACATGTACGCTGGTTTTGAGGCGCGAGGTGATGCCTTTATAAGTGCAGTACATGATCTGAAACATGGAGAGGCTTCATGAATACGCGCGTTATTCCTGCCCTACGTTCCCGCATGCCATCACAATACAGTCGCTTTCATCTTGATGTCTGGTTATTGGGCATAGTTTTGTTGCTGGTTGCATTGGGTCTGGTGATGGTGATGTCCGCTTCTGTGTCCATAGCTGATCGTCAAATGGGCGATTCATTTTATTATTTCTGGAGGCAGTTGGCATTTGTAGCTGTGGGGCTTTTGTTTGGCTACAGTATTTTACAGGTACGGCTGGTCTACTGGGAAAGGCTGGGTCCATATTTTCTTTTGATTGGGTTTGTGTTGTTGATTGCCGTATTGATATTGGGTCGTGAAGTAAATGGCAGTGTTCGCTGGTTAGCTGTGGGGCCATTTAATTTACAGCCATCAGAACTCATCAAATTATTTATGGTTGTTTACATGGCGGGTTACCTGGTTCGACGTGGCGATGAAGTACGAAATTCTATTAAAGGGTTTCTTAAGCCGATGGCCCTGGTTGGGGTGGTCAGCATGTTGTTGTTAATGGAGCCTGATTTTGGCGCCGCCGTGGTTATTGCTGCAACTGTGTTGGGGATGATGTTTCTTGCCGGTGTTCGTTTGTGGCAGTTCGGAGCTTTATTTAGCATCATGTTAGCTTTGCTGGCGGCTGTGGCAATTTCTTCACCGTATCGGGTGGAACGTCTGACTTCTTTTGTAAACCCCTGGGCAAATCCTTTTGATAGTGGCTACCAACTTACTCAGGCGCTGATTGCTTTCGGGCGAGGTGAATGGTTTGGTGTTGGCCTTGGCGGAAGTGTTCAAAAACTTTTTTACTTACCTGAAGCGCACACCGATTTTCTTTTTGCGGTGCTAGCAGAAGAGTTAGGTCTTCTGGGCGCGGTAATGGTCATCGTGTTATTTGCGGTACTGGTGTGGCGGGCTTTTGTTATTGGTCGATCAGCCATGCAGGACAGTAATTATTTTGGTGCCTATTTGTCTTTTGGTATTGGTTTGTGGTTGGGATTGCAGGCGTTTATTAATCTGGGCGTGAATATGGGAGTCTTGCCAACCAAAGGCCTGACCTTGCCGTTGATGAGCTATGGCGGTTCCAGCATCGTAGTGAGCTGCATGGCTTGCGCTTTGCTGTTGAGAGTCTCTCATGAACACCCGTTGGAAAAACAACCATCAGCACGTCGCCGTACGCCTGGCGTAAAATCCAAATCACAAATAAAGCCGGTGAAAAGGAGGCGTATAGCATGGCAATAGATGTAGAGCCTCCGATAAATCCTTTGTCAGAAAAAAACACCGACAAGCCTTTGCGCATTTTGGTTATGGCCGGAGGTACAGGTGGACATGTATTCCCTGCGTTAGCAGTTGCCGATGAGTTGCGTGCCCGTGGCGTTGAAGTGACCTGGTTGGGGTCGCGCCGTGGACTGGAAGCCGAAGTGGTGCCAAAAGCAGGCTATCCAATTGATTACATTAATGTGTCTGGTTTACGTGGTAAGGGCGCGTTGAGCTGGTTGCTTGCGCCAGTGAGATTGTTAATGGCGCTTGCACAGGGTTGGGCGATTATGCGTCGTCGACACCCATCCGCAGTGTTGGGCATGGGTGGTTTTGTCACTGGTCCTGGTGGTCTGGCTGCATGGCTAACACGTTGCCCATTATTAATTCATGAACAAAATGCACGTGCTGGGTTAACCAACAGGTTGTTAGTTCCTTTTGCCAAACGAGTGATGGAAGCCTTTCCTGGGTCTATTAAAAATAATGTTTTACATACCGGTAACCCATTGCGCAGTGATTTTGTAAATAAAGATTTTACAAGCACCGATCTATCAAATAGTAACGAAGAAAAAAACGGCCCGCTTCGGTTGTTGGTGGTTGGTGGAAGCCTGGGTGCAACACGGCTTAATGAGGTTGTGCCTGCAGCGCTAGCTAAATTGTCAATGGAAGCTCGTCCTGAGGTTTGGCATCAGGCAGGTAGGCGGAACATAGATTCTGCCCAGGCAGCTTATAAGGACGAGGGCATTGAAGCGCGTGTTGTTCCTTTTATACCCGACATGGTTGAGGCCTATCGTTGGGCTGATCTGGTGTTGTGTCGTGCAGGTGCAATGACGGTTGCAGAGCTGTCGGCAGTTGGAGTGGCATCAATACTCGTACCGTTTCCTTACGCAGTTGATGATCATCAGACAGCCAATGCCCATTATTTGTCAGATAATGATGCCGCAGTTTTGTTGCCGCAGGCGCAACTGACACCAGAACGTTTGGGCGAGTTAATAAAAGAAGTGACTCCTGAAACATTGCGCAAGATGGCCGAAGCGGCACGCCGCCTGGCATTAATGAATGCGACCAGAGATGTTGCGGATCAGTGCATGGAGGTGGCTCATGGCTGAGCGCCTGATGACAGAAAACCGACGGGAAATGGACCAGGTATGGCGCCGTATTCGGTGTATTCATTTTGTTGGTATCGGTGGTGCCGGCATGGGCGGCATTGCAGAAGTATTATTGAATCTGGGTTATGAGGTGACTGGTTCTGATTTGCGTGAAAATTCAGTGACACGCCGATTAACTCGGTTGGGTGCCACTGTACGGGTGGGTCACGATGCTTCTTATGTGGAAGGTTGTGATGTGGTGGTTACATCAACAGCAGTGAATGAAGATAATCCCGAAGTGCTCGCCGCACGTGATGCGCGTATCCCAGTTGTGCCACGTGCCGAGATGTTGGCCGAGTTAATGCGATTTCGGTTTGGCATTGCGGTAGCAGGCACGCATGGCAAAACCACCACTACCAGTCTTACTGCAAGTTTATTGGCCGAGGACGGCCTGGATCCAACATTTGTGATTGGCGGCTTGTTGAATAGTGCCGGTTCACATGCGCGTTTGGGTGAAGGGCGTTATCTGGTGGCTGAAGCTGATGAAAGCGATGCATCCTTTTTATACCTGGCGCCAATGATTGCCGTGGTAACAAACATAGATGCTGACCACATGGCAACATACGGCGGCGAGTTTGAAAATTTGCGTCGGGCCTTTATCGAGTTTTTACATCATCTACCTTTTTATGGTTTGGCAGTAATGTGTATTGATGACCCGGTAGTTCGTGAGTTGCTGGCTGATATCTCCAAGCCTGTGCTGACTTACGGTTTTGAATCAGATGAAGCAGACGTGCACGGTTTTGATCTTAAGCAGAAAGGTGCGCACACACATTTCCGCGTTAAACGAAAAGGTCATGATGGTGTGCTGGCTATTACATTGAATATGCCCGGTGCTCATAACGCGCAAAATGCATTGGCTGCGATTGCTGTTGCCAGTGAGTTAGGTGTGTCAGATGACGCAATTCAGAATGGGTTAGCGAGTTTTGAAGGCATTGCTCGGCGTTTCCAGGTTTATGGTGAGATTGAAATCAGTGCAGGTAGTGTTTTATTGGTGGATGATTACGGTCATCATCCGCGTGAAGTTTCTGCAACTATAACCGCAGCAAGGAAAGCCTGGCCAGATCGTCGTTTGGTACTAGCATTTCAGCCGCATCGTTATTCTCGTACCCGTGATTTGTTTGAAGATTTTGTCAAAGAATTGTCCGAGGTTGATGTCTTGTTGTTGCTGGAAGTTTTTGCGGCAGGGGAACAGCCGCAGGGCGGTGATGATGGGCGTGCCCTGTGTCGCGCCATTCGTGCCAGAGGACAGCTCGATCCAATATTTGTGGAAAGTGTTGATGACCTTGGGGCAACCTTGCGGGGAGTGCTGCATAACGGTGATGTGTTGATGACCCTCGGTGCAGGTTCAATCGGTGCCGCTGCATCAGAGTTACCGCAGCGCCTGTCACGACAACAATCAGGGGCTGCATCGTGAACGCAGCGCCACAAGTGACCCAATTGCGAGGTAATTTATTATTAAATGAACCTATGTCTCGTCATACCTCGTGGCGAATAGGTGGTCCGGCGGATCGTTATTATCAGCCGGCTGACATTGATGACCTTTCGGTATTCCTTCAACAGCAAGCAGAAGATGAGTCTGTATTCTGGTTGGGTTTGGGCAGTAATTTGCTGGTTCGTGATGGTGGTATTCGCGGCACGGTGATTGCGACTAGCGGTGTCGTTAATGGATTGGAGCTGATTAACGAGAATACCGTTCGTGCAGAAGCTGGAGTCGCATGCGCCAAGGTTGCACGTTTCAGTGCGCGGGCAGGATTAACGGGCGCAGAATTTTTAGCGGGCATTCCCGGCACCATGGGCGGTGCGCTTGCCATGAACGCAGGTGCCTTTGGCGGAGAAACCTGGGAAACAGTCAAGGCTGTGGAAACTATGACGAAATATGGTCGTCAAGTAAAACGAACTCCGGATGAATATGAGATTTTATATCGTCATGTTGTTGGGCCTGCAGATGAATGGTTTGTCGCTGCCCAGTTGAAACTCAAAACGGGGGATGCAGAAGCTGGTCAAGCACGCATAAAGGAGCTTTTGGCCAGACGTGGTGCAACTCAGCCAACACAACAGCCCAATGCCGGTTCGGTATTTCGAAATCCAGAAAATGATTTTGCTGCACGTTTGATTGAGGCCTGCAAATTAAAAGGTGTTTGCGTGGGTGCTGCCTGTGTGTCGCAAAAACACGCTAACTTTATTGTTAATACGGGTGGTGCAATGGCAGCAGATGTAGAGTCGCTGATAAATCATGTGGCGAAGACTGTTGAGGAACAACAGGGTGTGCAGTTGAAACGAGAAGTGCACATTGTGGGAGAGGTTGGATGACAGCTCTCGCAAAAAACAATGCAGCGCCTAATTACACTCTCAAGCCTAAAGAGCTGGGCAAGGTGGCTGTGCTAATGGGTGGCTTGTCTGCAGAGCGGGACGTGTCATTAAAAAGTGGCGCGGCGGTATTGTCAGCTTTACAACAGAGGAATGTTGATGCTCATGGCGTTGATGTTGGCGAAAACATCATTGAAGTACTGCAGGCAGGAAATTTTGATCGGGTATTTATTATTTTGCACGGCCGTGGTGGTGAGGATGGTGTGATACAGGCGGTGCTGGAAACATTGCATATTCCTTTTACGGGTAGTGGTGTACTGGGCAGTGCTTTATGTATGGACAAGATTAAGAGCAAACAGGTTTGGCATGCGGCTGGGTTATCAACACCACATTATGTTGTCCTTAATGAACAGTCGCACTGGTCTGAAATGGCGGCAGAACTTGGCTTGCCAATTGCGGTAAAACCAGTACGTGAAGGTTCAAGTCTCGGAACTACTCGGGTGGAACTTTCGGAAAAACTGGAAAATGCCTGGCGTATAGCGGCCAAGTTTGATGATGAGGTTATGGCAGAGCCATGGGTTGAGGGCGATGAATACACGGTGGCCATTTTGGCAGGAGAAGCTTTACCGGTAATTCGTCTTGATACACCGCGTGAATTTTATGACTACGCTGCCAAATACGAATCCAGTGATACTTCCTATCATTGTCCTTGCGGGCTTGATGAGGAAACAGAACAACGGTTACAAAAACTTGCACTGAAAGCTTTTAACGCATTGGGTGCGCGGGCATGGGGCCGAGTTGATTTAATTATGGGCGACAACGGTCAGCCCTGGCTGCTGGAAAATAACACCGTGCCGGGGATGACAGACCATAGTCTTGTGCCTATGGCAGCAAAACAAGCAGGCATAGAGTTTGATGAGTTGGTTTGGCGTATTTTGTGTGATGCGCAACTGGAGGCCTCTTGATGAGGGATGAGTATGGGTGCTAGACGAAAATTGCCAGCCAGAAAACAGAAAAAGCTTGGTTTTACTGAGCGGTTGCCTGGTTGGCTTAACCAGCGTTTATTCGGTGCTGTATTGCTAGTGCTGGTTTTGGGAGTGCCATCAGGTTTGGGTATTTGGATGTTGGCCCAGCCGGGCACTCTGCCGATTCGCAGTGTGAAAGTTGAAGGAGAGTTTCGTTTCCTGGCACAGCAGGATGTATATGAAGCATTAGGTGGATTGGCTAGCGGGGGGTTTTTTAATGTGGATGTGCGCGCAGTGAAAGTAGCGGCGGAGTCATTGCCCTGGGTGGATAGCGCGTCTGTGCGTCGCACCTGGCCTGATACGTTGCGGTTAGAAATTACCGAACAAATACCTTTAGCGCGGTGGGGTGAAAATCAAGTTGTGAATGTACGCGGCGAATTGTTTCAACCTCCTTCAAAAGGATTGCCAGAGAACTTGCCTAAATTTATTGGTCCATCTGGTACAGGAAAAAAAGTGGCTGAAAGTTTCCAATCGCTATCAAATAAAATGAAGAAAATTGACTTGCGCATAAGTGAGTTAACACTTACTGAACGAAGATCCTGGTATATGCGTCTGGATAATGGGTTGCGTCTGTTGCTGGGTAAAGGAATAAACAACGAAAGGCTGGAACGTTTTATATCAGTATATTCAGAATTGTTAGGCGAAAAAATAGCGCGGGTTGATTCAGTGGATTTGCGGTATACCAATGGTTTTGCGGTGCGCTGGAAAGCGCCATCAGCGGGTTAAAGAGTCTTTAACGAGTTAAAAGGCATCGACAAGCTAGATTAAAGATAAGAATGGGGAAGCAGTGATGAATAAAAAATCGGATCAAAATTTGTTGGTGGGCCTTGATATAGGGACGTCGAAGGTGGTGGCGATAGTTGCCGACCTCACTCCTGAAGGGAACATCGATATTATCGGTATAGGTTCACATCCTTCCAGAGGTTTAAAGAAAGGGGTGGTTATCAATATCGAATCTACGGTGCAGTCTATTCAAAGGGCTGTCGAAGAAGCTGAGTTGATGGCTGGTTGTCATATTGATTCGGTATACGCGGGTATCGCAGGTAGCCATATTCGTAGTTTGAATTCCCACGGCATTGTCGCGATTCGGGATAAAGAGGTCACTCAGGCCGATGTGGAACGAGTCATCGATGCTGCACGTGCAGTGGCTATCCCTGCGGATCAAAAAGTTTTACATATATTGCCGCAGGAATTTCTGATCGATCAGCAGGAAGGTATTCGCGAACCGGTAGGTATGTCTGGAGTGCGCCTTGAGGCCAAGGTGCATATGGTGACAGGCGCGGTAAGTGCTGCACAAAATATTATTAAATGTGTACGTCGTTGCGGCCTGGAAGTGGACGATGTGATTCTTGAACAGCTTGCTTCTAGTTACGCAGTGTTGACCGAAGATGAAAAAGAGCTGGGTGTGTGTCTGGTGGATATGGGGGGAGGTACAACTGACATAGCAGTATTTACGGATGGTTCTATTCGTCATACCGCAGTCATTCCCATTGCTGGCGACCAGGTAACGAACGACATTGCCGTTGCTTTACGTACGCCAACACAATACGCCGAAGAAATTAAAATCAAATACGCCTGTGCACTCACGCAACTGGCAAGTCCTGAAGAAAACATTGAAGTGCCCAGTGTGGGTGACCGTCCCCCACGCCGACTTGCACGCCAAACATTGGCAGAAGTTGTAGAGCCTCGCTATGAAGAGTTACTGACGTTAGTCCAGAACGAATTACGTCGAAGCGGATTCGAAGATTTGTGCGCAGCGGGTATTGTGCTTACCGGTGGCTGCTCAAAAATGGAAGGTGTTATAGAGCTAGCAGAAGAAATATTTCATATGCCGGTGCGCTCTGGGCTTCCGCAACATGTCACCGGTCTGGTGGATGTGGTGCGTAATCCAATTTATGCCACAGGAGTTGGTTTGCTGCTATATGGACATCAACACCATGGCGAAAGTCGTAAAGAGCATGCAGGAGAGTGGGGTGCAAAGAGTATTTGGTCACGTATGAAGGGCTGGTTTCAGGGTAATTTTTAACAGGTTTTGAAGTAAAAAGTTTTTAGTAAAATTTTATAAAGAATATTTTTAAAACAATTGAAAGCGATCTAACTGGAGGACAACACTATGTTCGAACTAATGGAAACCAATATGGCAGGTGCAATCATTAAAGTGATTGGCGTGGGCGGCGGTGGCGGTAACGCTGTTGAACACATGGTGAACCAGAATATTGATGGTGTGGAGTTTGTCTGTACCAATACGGATGCTCAGGCGTTGAAAAATGCCTCGGCGAGAACGGTATTGCAGATAGGTAATAACATCACTAAGGGTTTGGGTGCAGGCGCCAATCCGGATATCGGTCGACAGGCCGCACTGGAAGACCGCGAACGCATTGTTGAGCTGGTGGAAGGTGCGGATATGGTATTCATTACTGCTGGCATGGGTGGTGGTACTGGTACGGGCGGTGCACCAGTGGTGGCACAAATCGCCAAAGAGATGGGTGTGCTGACAGTAGCAGTTGTCACCAAGCCTTTTCCCTTCGAAGGGAAAAAACGCATGGCAATTGCGGATCAGGGTATTAAGGAATTATCCGAGTACGTGGATAGCCTGATCACTATTCCCAATGAAAAACTGATGTCAGTTTTGGGGAAAGACGTGAGTCTGCTGGATGCCTTTAAATCCGCCAATGATGTTTTACTGGGTGCGGTGCAGGGTATCGCGGATCTGATTACCCGGCCGGGTCTAATTAATGTCGATTTCGCGGATGTTCGTACGGTAATGTCCGAGATGGGCATGGCAATGATGGGAACGGGCTTTGCGGTAGGCGAAGAGAGAGCGAGAGTTGCGGCTGAAGCAGCGGTTGCCA
>JAUWVK010000098.1 GCA_030617485.1 Gammaproteobacteria bacterium | reverse complement strand
AGTTGGCAGTCATCGCAGCCATAAATACGATTGCCAATCAGTGGACGAAGTTCAACCGGAATGGATTCGCGCAACTCAATCGTAAGATAAGAAATACATAAGCGAGCATCTACTTTATAAGGTGCAACAATAGCTTTTGTTGGGCAGATATCGATACAGGATGTGCAGGTGCCGCAGTGGTTTGTGGATGGTATCTCAGTGGGCAGTGGAATATCCGTATAGATTTCACCCAGAAAAAACCAGGAGCCAGTTTGTTCTGCCAGTAGATTGCTGTGTTTTCCAATCCAGCCAAGGCCGGCTTTTTCGGCCAGAGCTTTTTCTAAAACTGGCGCGCTGTCAGTAAACACCCGATAACCAAAGTTTCCAATTTCTTTTTCAATGCGTGTGGCGAGTTTTTGCAGCCGCCGACGTATCAGTTTGTGGTAATCACGTCCCAGAGCGTAGCGGGCAACATACGCCTGTTTCGGGTTGTTGAGGATGTGTTCAGGATTGTCATCTTCGGCAGGCAGGTAATCCATGCGCACGCTAATAACACTAATCGTGCCGGGCTCGAGTTCATCCGGTCGGCTGCGTTTGCTGCCGTGGCGGGCCATGTATTCCATGTTGCCGTGATAACCCGCCTGGAGCCAGTTGAGTAAATGGCTTTCAGCTTCTTCCAGATGGGTATCGCAAAACCCGACGTGCTGAAATCCCAGCTCTTTTCCCCATTGCTTAATATTATTTGCCAATACAGAAATATCATGTCCTTTATAATTATGAGGGTGTTTCTGAGATGATGGCTTTTGTGTGTTACCCATAGCCGCTATCATATATTGATGAAACCCTTATGTGACAATCTGCAAGACATTTTGGGCCGTGAGTTGCCGCGTAAACCAACAGATGACAAAAGCCATTTTGGTCATGTGCTGGTGGTGGGTGGTGAATCTGGTATGTCTGGTGCTGCATGCCTTGCGGGCGAAGCAGCTGCGCGCGCGGGCGCTGGTCTGGTGAGTGTGGCAACCCGCAAAGACCATGCTGCGATTATCAGTGCGGCGGTTCCCGAATTGATGTGCCAGGGTGTAGAAAATATAGCTGATCTACTACCCATGTTGAAACGCGCCAGCGTGGTGGCTGTCGGTCCGGGGCTGGGACAGAGTCCGTGGGCCCAGTCTCTCCTGAGTATTTTACTGCAGAGTCATTTGCCCATGGTGGTGGATGCCGATGCCCTGAATTTACTCGCCGCGGAACCAATGAAAAAAGACAACTGGGTTTTAACGCCACATCCGGGTGAGGCAGCCCGTTTGCTGGATCAGACTGTGGAAGACGTGCAATCTGACCGAATTGTTGCTGCCGTGGGGCTCCAGAAAAAATATGGTGGGGTCGTGGTGCTTAAAGGTGCAGGTACTTTGGTGGTAAACAGTGATGGGGTAGTTGGTATTTGCAAAGAGGGCAATCCCGGCATGGCCACTGGTGGTATGGGTGACGTGCTGACGGGGGTGATAGCCGGCTTACTTGCTCAGGGTGTATCGCTCAGCCAGGCTGCGCGACTGGGTGTGTGTTTGCATGCTCGGGCGGGAGATTTGGCCGCGGAAGAGGGGCAGCGGGGTTTATTGGCGTCGGATTTGTGTCCCTTTATACGGCGGTTGTTAGGTTAATGGGGACCCTGAAGGATTCGCTGGAGTTCGATGTGGCAGATGAAGCCGCAATGCTCAAGCTCGGCCAGCAAATTGCCAAAGCATTACCCAAAACCGACGGCTGCATAATTCACCTCCACGGTGAACTTGGTGCCGGTAAAACGACCCTGACTCGCAGTATATTGCAGTCCCTGGGTGTCACCGGGCGGGTCAAAAGTCCTACCTATACTTTGGTTGAACCCTATGAACTAGAAGGTGACAGGGCTGCCTACCATTTTGACCTGTATCGTCTGGCGGATCCGGAAGAGCTGGAATTTTTGGGTATTCGTGATTACTTGTCTGCTGATGCCATTCTATTTGTGGAGTGGCCTGAAAGGGGGGCGGGTATGTTGCCCAAAGCGGATGTTCATGTACGGATCCATTACGCGGGGGCTGGGCGTAATGTGCTGATTGAGTCCGGAGAAGGTGGGCGTAACCAATGGATTAATAGTGTAAATGGTTAAAAAGACGCCATTTTTTCTCATATAAGCTCTTATAATAACTATAGGCTTGTAAGATATATCTCAAAACAACGCTAGGTTTGCCTCCTATCTTAATGTAAATAAAGAAAAAACTTGATTTTTTCTCATATGGTTGCACAATTAGCTTTATGAGAGGTATTCGATTGCACCAGACTGCGGGTTCACCCCGCCATCAGCTTGCTGCATGGTTGTTTTTCAGCGTTGGCCTGATGTTTTTTAGTGCTTTTTTCTCTACCGCTTTGGCCGCAACAGTGAATGGCGTTCGCATGTGGGCAGGCCCGGACAATACCCGATTAGTTTTTGATATCAGTGGTCCTATCGATCATAAAATTTTCATGTTACGAAGTCCTAATCGCATTGTGGTAGACATGCAGAACACTCGTCTTCGTCGTCAGCCAGTCGGGCTGAATTTCAGCGATGGCGTGGTGACAGATTTGCGCAGTGGGGCGCGCAACGGTAACGATTTGCGCATGGTGCTTGATCTCAAAGGTAAGGTTCGGCCCAAAAGTTTTCTGCTGAAACCAACACAGCAATACGGCCATCGTCTGGTAATCGATTTACAGGACGTCCGCTCCAAACAGAGTCGCAAGATAAAACGCCAGGTCACCCATGATCCCAAAGGCTCATCACGAGACGTTATTGTGGCCATTGATGCCGGGCATGGCGGTGATGATCCAGGTGCTACTGGCCGACGTGGAACCCGCGAAAAAGACGTGGTGCTGGCCATCGCTCGCGAACTGGAAAAACTCATCAAGAAAGAGCGTGGCATGCGCCCGGTGATGATTCGCCGTGGTGACTATTTTGTCGGCCTCAAAGATCGTCGTAAAAAAGCTAGAGAGCTAAAAGCGGATCTGTTTATTTCTATCCACGCCGATGCCTTCCGTAACGGCCGGGCGCGAGGAACCTCGGTGTATGTTTTATCGCAGGGTAGTGCCACCAGCAAGGCTGCCAAATGGCTGGCCGAAAATGAAAATAATTCTGATTTAATTGGTGGCGTGAGTCTGGATGACAAAGATGATTTGCTGGGTTCCGTGCTGCTGGATTTGTCCAGGAACGCCTCTATAGCAGCCAGTTTGGACGTTGGCGGGAAGGTTTTACAGCAGTTAAAAGTCATGGGCCGGGTGCACAAAAATCGGGTCGAACAGGCGGGTTTTGCAGTATTAAAGGCGCCTGATATTCCTTCGATTCTGGTGGAAACAGGCTACATTTCGAACAAGTATGAAGAGAATAATCTGCGCAGCAAAAAACACCAACGCAAACTGGCGAACGCCATGCTGAGTGGGGTGCGCGGCTATTTCAGAAATAATGCGCCACCGGGCACGCTGCTTGCGCAGGTGGATAGAAAACACACCATTCGTCGTGGTGAAACCCTTAGCGGTATTGCCAGTAAATACCAGATCAGCCAGCGTACCCTGCGTTCAACCAACCGGCTGGCCTCTAATACTGTGCTGAAGATTGGACAGACTCTGCGCATCCCCGTTATGTAACGAAATATAAAGAGCGATGTAACAATCCCCACGGTGACAAGGATGCCGCCATTTTTATTTTATTTATCTCACTTTAGTCGTCGATCAGACGGAAATTCCCATGTTCAACTATATTGTGCCCCGATATAATAGGGCGCAATGAGCAATACACCCACCCAACCCCGTATCCACAAATTATCCACCCGCCTGGCCAACCAGATTGCTGCTGGCGAAGTGGTTGAACGTCCGTCGGCGGTGGTCAAAGAGCTGCTGGAAAATAGTCTTGATGCCGGTGCTCAAAATATCGACATTGAAGTAGAACAGGGTGGCACCCGATTAATTCGTTTGCGCGATGATGGTTGTGGAATCGTTAAGGAAGATTTTTCTCTGGCGCTCAGCCGTCATGCCACCAGTAAGATCCAGTCTTTTGAAGATCTCGAAGGGGTGGTCAGTTTAGGTTTCCGTGGAGAAGCGCTACCGAGTATTAGTTCAGTTTCTCGTATGCAAATACGCTCCCGTACAAGTGACGATGAACAGGCATGGCAAGTTACCGGCGATGGTGGTGATACTGCAAGCCAGCCGGAACCTGTGGCGCATCCGGAGGGCACTACTATTGAAGTGCGTGACCTGTTTTTTAACACACCAGCGCGGCGTAAATTTCTACGCACCGATAAAACCGAATTTTCTCATCTTGAAAAAGTGGTTAAACGCATTTCGCTGAGTCGTTTCGATGTGGGGTTTACACTGCGTCATAACCAGCGTGTGGTGCAAAAACTTCGGCCCGCGAAAAATGATAGCGATCGGCAGCAGCGTGTTGCTCACGTGTGTGGTCAGGCTTTTATGGAACATGCTCTGGCAATCGACTTTAAAGTAGGAGGCATGCATCTCTGGGGATGGGTAGCGTTACCAACTTTTTCCCGTTCACAGGCTGACCTGCAATATTTTTACGTTAACGGCCGCATGATTCGCGATAAGCTGGTCACGCATGGAATTCGACAGGCCTATCAGGATGTTCTTTATCACGGTCGGCATCCTGCCTATGTGCTGTATCTGGAATGTGATCCTGCGGTAGTGGATGTGAATGTTCATCCAACCAAACATGAAGTTCGTTTTCGTGAAGGGCGTATGGTGCACGACTTTTTGTTCCGCAGTTTGCATAAAGCCCTTGCTGACACCCGGCCGGCTGATGATGTCGTTGCCGGTTCTCAGGGCGCGGGCTTGCCCGGTGCGATGTCTTTTTCAAATGGGACATCCCCCGCCGCACAAAATGTTATGCAAAACATTTCTACACAACATTTTTCTTCAAAGTACGGACAACAGAGCAATATACCCCTGGCAGTTCGGGAACAGCTACAGGCTTACCAGACCATGGCTCAGTCCATACCGTATGCCGAGCTAGCAGAAAAAGATGATTCGATAGCACCTCCACTTGGTTATGCTATTGCACAACTCCATGGCGTTTTTATTCTGGCAGAGAATGCACAGGGGCTCATCATAGTGGATATGCATGCTGCCCATGAACGTATTACCTATGAGCGCATGAAAACGGCGCTAGAAGGTGAAGGTGTGAAGTCCCAACCTTTGCTAGTTCCTATTAGTATCAGCGTGAATGAAACTGAAGCAAAGCTACCGGAAACATTCGTGGATGTATTTGAAGAGCTGGGTTTTGTGGTAGAAGCAACTAGCCCGGAAACCCTTGCAGTGCGACAGGTCCCCAGTTTATTGCGTGAGTCGGATGTGGAAAATCTGGTGCGAGATGTGTTGTCAGACCTGGCAACACATGGCACAACTCAGCGTGTTCGCGAAGCCATTAATGAAATATTAAGCACTATGGCCTGTCATGGTTCAGTGCGCGCCAATCGAATGTTAACGCTTCCCGAAATGAACGCACTGTTGCGTGATATGGAAAACACCGAGCGCAGTGGGCAGTGTAATCATGGTCGCCCTACCTGGGTTCAGTTAAACATGGATGAGTTAGATAAATTATTCATGCGTGGCCAATAGTCTGTTGCACGTTTTATTTTCTATTTCATTTCCGGTTTTTGAGTAACGAATGAGTTCCATCGCGCAAGAAGTGAGTGTGGCAACAAACCAAAAGGAAATCCCTGCTGGCGGCTACGACTGGGCCTACATAATAGGCATAGCGCTTGAGCATAAGCGAACACTGGTTGCTGCCAACATAGTGGCTGTTCTAGCGGTAATTGCCAGCATACCTATCCCTTTGCTGTTCCCCTTGTTGGTAGATGAAGTCTTGCTGGATAAACCGGCGCAGCTGGTAGCTGTTATAAATGGCATGTTTCCAGACTCCTGGCAGGGCCCCGTACTTTATATTGTTTTCATTTTGTTGGTGACAGTGATATTGCGCGTTGCTTATCTTGTGTTGAG
>JAUWVK010000021.1 GCA_030617485.1 Gammaproteobacteria bacterium | reverse complement strand
GCGAAAGAGATGGACAGTTGGCGACACGATGGACGAGATGTGGCGTTGCTGGTGGGTGGGCCAGAAGGGCTGGCGTCGGAATGCCTGAAGTCTGCGGAACAGCGTTGGTCTTTGTCCAATATGACCTTGCCGCACCCCCTGGTGCGCATTGTGGTGGCGGAACAGCTCTATCGAGCCTGGAGTATTCTGCATAACCATCCATATCATCGGTAACTAATACCTTATAAAAAGCCTACCTTAAAAAGTCGCTGAAGCTGCGTTGACGGCGTTGAAATTTTAGAGACATACTTAATGAAATCTCCCCAACTTTACCTTGCCTCTTCTTCCCCTCGACGACGTGAATTGCTGGCACAGGTCGGTGTTTCTGTTGAGGTAGTGTCTCAGGATGTGTCTGAGAACAGACAGGCAAACGAAAGCCCAAAGTCATATGTGCAAAGATTGGCGTTGGAAAAAGCCTGTTTCGGACTGAAGGACTTGGGGAGCAAAGTTCCCCTTCCGATATTGGGTGCCGATACGGCTGTGGTAGTGGAAAACACTGTTTTGGGAAAACCCAAAGATAAAGCAGATGCTGTGGCCATGTTGCAGCTGTTGTCATGTCGGAGTCACCGGGTTTTATCGGCCGTTGCCGTGGTGGGGCGCGACGATCTGGGGCAAGATAGGGAAGTAGTGCGAGTTAGCGAGAGCATCGTGAGATTTAGGTCCATCAGCGTGAAGGAATGTGAGGCTTATTGGGATACCGGTGAGCCTATGGATAAAGCCGGTGCCTATGCCATTCAGGGCCTGGCGGCTGCTTTTATTGAACGCATTGAGGGAAGTTATTCCGGTGTGATGGGGTTGCCCCTGTTTGAAACTGGCGAACTTTTGCAGAAATTTGGTATCGAAATTCTAGAGCGACTGAATCTAAAATAAAAACAAGACAAAGATAAAAATAAGGAATCTCTTGAGAATAATATGAGCGAAGAAATTTTGATCAACATAACGCCACGAGAAACCCGAGTGGCTATGGTGGAAAATGGAGTTTTAAACGAAATTTTTATCGAACGAGCCAGCAAGCGTGGCCTGGTGGGGAATATTTATCTAGGTAAAGTCTCGCGTGTTTTACCCGGCATGCAAGCAGCGTTTATTGATATTAGTCTGGAACGGACGGCGTTTTTACATGCTTCCGATATTGTGCCGCGAAGTTCAGAGAAAGGTAATGGTGCTGATAAAGCAGATTCACCAGAAGATATTCAAAAGCTGATACGCCAAGGCCAGGACATACTGGTGCAAGTGGTAAAAGACCCCTTGGGAACAAAGGGGGCTCGGTTAACAACTCATCTTTCTGTGGCCGCGCGTTTTTTGGTGTTTATGCCTGGAGAAGAGCATGTTGGTGTGTCACAAAAAATTGAAGGTGAGGAAGAGCGCCAGCGTTTACGCGATTTACTGTCTGGTTTGGCTGAAGAATTTGGCCAGGGTGGATACATTGTGCGGACAGTAGCAGAAGGAGTTAGTGAGCAAGAGTTGCGGCTGGATATGGAGTTTTTACATAAATCCTGGCTTGAGATTCAGGAACGCTCTAAAAATTTAGTGCAGGGAGTTTTGGTGCATGAAGATTTATCATTAGCGATGCGCACCATGCGGGATCAGGTAAATGTTGGTGTTGAAAAGGTACGTATCGATTCACGTGAGAATTTTGAGCGAGCCAGGAAATTTGCAGAAAAATTTATTCCCGAAATAGCAGATCGAATTGAATACTATCCTGGCGAGAGGCCTATTTTTGATCTTTATAATATTGAAGATGAAATCCAGAAGGCTTTGGCAACCAAAGTACAATTAAAATCTGGTGGTTATCTTATTCTCGACCAGACTGAAGCGATGACCACTATTGATGTTAATACAGGCGCTTTTGTCGGGCATCGTAATCTGGAAGAAACTATTTTTAAAACCAATCTTGAGGCAACTCACGCTATCGCCCGCCAGCTTCGACTGAGGAATTTGGGTGGCATTATAATTCTTGATTTTATCGACATGACAGTTCCAGATCATCGTGATCAGGTAATGCGCGCTTTGGAAAAAAGTCTTGAGCGCGATAAAGCCAAGAGCCATATTTGTGAAGTTTCAGGCTTGGGTCTGGTGGAAATGACCCGCAAGCGAACACGAGAAAGTCTAGAACATGTTTTGTGTGAGCCTTGCCAGTGTTGTGAAGGCAAAGGTTCTATGCGTACAGCGGAAACGGTGTGTTATGAGGTTTTTCGTGAGCTGTTGCGCGAAGCTCGACAATATGATGCTAGGCAGTTTTTAGTATTGGCCTCGCAAGAAGTGGTAGACCTTATGCTAGATGAGGAATCCATTAGTGTGGCTGAGCTGGAAGAATTTATTGGCCGCCCCATTCTGTTCCAGGTAGAGGCTCTTTATACTCAAGAACAGTTTGACGTGGTTTTGATGTAAACGTAGACGCTAAGATATAGTTTTTTTACAGCAAAGTTTGATAATACAATCAGTAACCACACTTAGTATCAACTCTCGGTATTAATACGGAATATATTTGAACCCGCAGTGATTCAGTCTAAAAAAATTTACCGCTATATTTGGGCGAGCGTGTGGTACGCGTTCGCGGTCTCTGTTGTCTTGTTGGCAGTCATTTTCGGTTTGGCTCGTCTGTTGCTTCCTTATGCTAGTGATTATAAGGCAGATGTTACTTCAACCTTAAGTGAATACCTTGGTCAGCCAGTAAAGGTTGGCAGCCTGGATGCTGAATGGCATGGGTTTGGCCCCGCTTTAGTGCTGAAAAAAATAGATATCCTGGACTCGAAAAGCGGGAAGTCCGTTTTGAAGTTCGGGAAAGCGCGCATCGGCGTAGGTCTCATTTCTTCCTTGTTTCAACAAAAACCAGTTTTTTCAGGCATTGCCCTGGTAGGTGTTGATTTGATTTTAACGCGCGAAAAAAATGGACGTTTTGTCGTGGCTGGAATCGAAACTGAAAGTAAGAGCGGTGAGGAAGCTAGTGATCTGGATGCTTTAACATCGTGGGTATTTTCGCAGGGTGAGCTTGGTCTTGAGCGTAGCAATATTACCTGGCGTGACAAGATGGGAAGAGGTAGAGAATTACATTTTTCAGCCGTCAATGTCAGGTTAAAAAATTCTGGCAATCGTCATATTCTAGATGCATCAGTAGTATTACCAAAGAAGTTTGGAAAATCTTTAACTTTACATGTCGATATGGAAGGAGATCTTCTGAATGTAAAGAAAAGAAAGACGCGCGCCTATTTTCGTGGTGAAGAAGTAAAGCTCGCTAGTCTGCTTAAAACACAGTCAATAGCAGGAGTTGGTGCTGATGTGGGTGAGGCTGATTTCCAGATTTGGTCGCGGTGGGAAAATGGAGTATTGCAAAAAATACAAGGGGAAGTTGATGTTAGTGGCGTCAAATTGTTTCCTTCCTCTCCCGATAAAAATAAAAGCCACAATAAAGAATTAGATGTGGTTGCGTTGGAGTTACAAAATCTGGCCGGTAAATTTAAATGGCTAAAAAAAGGTCTTGGTTGGCAGTTTAATGCAAATGAATTGGTGTTGATTCGTAATAATGCCTATTGGGAACCTTCCCAAATTGTTGTCAATGTAAAAAATAATTCAGAAGGGGTTGAATTGTTGGATGTGTATGCGAGTCATCTGCAGCTAGAGGATGCGGCGCAATTGCTTGTATTATTTTCCGTTGGCGGAGAAGCAGTAAGCACGCCTATGTTTGCGATTAAACCGCGAGGCCAGGTGAATGATGCCAGGCTAATTTGGCGGAAAGGCGAAAATTCAACGTATAACGCTTATGCGAATCTGGATCAGGCTGCTATTAATGGGTGGAAATCTGTTCCTGCCGTAAAAAATGTGAATGGGAAGTTATGGTTGAGCGAAAGTGGTGGGCAAGTAGATCTAAAAAACTCAGAAATGATTCTAGATTTCCCCGATCTTTTTCGCTGGCCTTTGCAGGTTGATGAATTAAGCGGACATGTTGGCTGGACGAATGGTGGGGATGGGTGGCGGTTAAAAGGCCGAGAGTTGGTGGCAAAAAATGAGGATGTTTTTTCTAAGATAGCAGTGGATATAATTAAAGAAAATACTGATATCTCTCCGTTTTTATCGCTAGTTGCCAAATTTTCCGATGGTGATGGTAGTCAGGTTGCGCACTATCTTCCTACTGGAATAATGACCGAGTCGACCGTTGACTGGTTAGATAAGGCGATCATTGATGGGCGTGTTACTTCGGGCGGAAGCATTATTCATGGGCGGATGTCAGATTTTCCATTCGATAAAGGTAATGGAAGATTTGAGACGCGATTCAGAGTAGAAGATGGCCGTCTGGATTATGCGGAAGGATGGCCATCAATTTATGGTATTGATGCGGAAGTTCGGTTTATAGGTAAAGGATTGTTTGTAAATGCTCGGCGCGGGAAAATATTTTCTAACGACATTCAATGGGCTACTGTCGCTCTGCCAGATATGAGGGCAAAGCCCATGCGGGCTTTGATTAAAGGGGATGTTAGCGGTGTTACTCAGGACAAACTTGATTTTCTTGTCGCAAGCCCACAGCTCAATGAGTCTTTTGGGAAAAGCCTGGAGGGAATGACGACAGAAGGTGAAAGTCTTTTGCATCTTAACCTCGATTTGCCTATAGGCGGCCGGAATAAAACATTGTTGCAGGGGTGGGTTGATTTCGCAGGAAACTCTTTATCTGTTCCGGCGTTGGGTCGCGTGTTGAGTGATATAGAAGGGCGGGCCCATTTTTATCAGGATGGACTCAGGGCGGATAATTTACATGCTGAGTTATTTGGTCAGGCAACTAGTTTGAAGATTTCGACAGATCAAGAAATTGCAGTTAGTAAAAAAACAAGTAATGCTGAAGATGTAGCTATTTTGGGCAAAGAGGCAGCGAAAGCTGTTGTTGTGGCTGATAACTGGATAAATATTCGCGCGGATGGTTTGCTGAATGCGAAAGATTTGGCTTCATTTTATTTTCCGCCAATAAAGAATTTACTGGAAGGTGATGGTGAGTGGGATGTGCTCTTTAAAATACCCGTTGGCGATTTTGATCATAATCCAAGAATAGCAACGCTGCATGCAGTCGCTAACTTAAAGGGTGTTGAGGTTAAGTTGCCTCCACCGTTTAATAAGCGAAGTGAAGATGCAGCTGAAGTAAAAATGCAGGTTGATTTCCGACCAGAAAAAAAACCGCTTTTGCGGGCTAATTATGCGGGATTTATTGATGGTATTTTTGAACTAGGCGAACAGCCAGGCGAAAAAAATGTCGCAGGAATCCATAGAGGTGAGGTGCGTTTGAGCGGGGGCTCTGTTTCTCTGCCGGATAAAGAAGGTGTGCGTTTTGTAGGTTGGCTAGACGAAGTGTCGTTGGATGACTGGCTTAATCTCCTTTATGCCAGTGATGAAGCGTCTGTTCATCAAAAGACGAATCCCTTGTTTTTGCATTCTGCGGACATTGCGATACGTAATCTGGAAGCTTACGGCCAGGAATTGCACAAAGTAAGACTCAAAACTGTCCCAGTAAAAAATTCCTGGGCTTTTGATATAAAAAGTAATGAGTTATCCGGGGTCGTTGTGATTCCTTCAAATCTTACTACCCATCCGGTTAAGGCAAACTTGAAGCATTTGTATTTGGCTGAACCTAAATTGTCTGCGGGAACTATTGATCCTCGTGACGTGCCGGCATTGGATTTCCGAGTTGCGGATCTTCGTTATGAATCGCGCAGATATGGAGAACTTATTCTGGAAACGACCAGGGTTGTTGATGGGTTGAGGATCGAACAGTTAGTGTTAAAGCCCAAAGCAACCACTATTATTACAAATGGAGGTTGGTATATAAGGGGTGGTAAAGAAAATTCTGAAATTCGGGCACACATTGAATCAACTAATCTAGGTCGAACTTTAAAGGAGCTGGGATACGTCGGAACAATTTCTGGAGGGCGAGGGGATATTCGCCTTGAGCTTCAATGGCCAAGTGCTTTGTTCGATGTGGATGTAAAACAGTCACGGGGTAGTCTAGATATGTTTTTACAAGACGGGCAATTGCTTGATATAGATCCTGGTGCAGGACGTTTATTTGGCATGTTAAGTCTTCAGGCTTTACCGCGGCGCTTGTTTTTGGATTTTTCAGATGTGTTTTCAAAGGGATTCGGCTTTAATCGCATAAAAGGGTTTTTTACTATTGAAGATGGTGATGCCTATACCGATAATTTGTATTTGGATGGCCCAGCCGCACGTGTTGATATTTCTGGGCGAGCAGGGCTTGCAGAAAAAGATTATGATCAAAAAGTGGTTGTGACTCCAAAGGTGGCAGAGAGCTTGCCATTGCTAGGCGCATTAACTGCAACGCCTCAAATAGGAGCTGCTATCTTGTTTGTGCAAAAAATATTTCAATCAGATATAGATGAGGCCATTAAGACTCAGTACACCATTACTGGTAATTGGAGCAGCCCGATAATCACAAAACTTAAACCGCCGAAGCCCGCCGTTCAACCTGAAACTGATCTGTTTGATGATGATTAAATTTTTAGCTTGAGGTTGGGATATTCAATGGGCGCGACCTTGTGTGATAATGGAACAAGGTTTGGATGTATTCATACAATATACTCTGTGTTATCAATAAAGATTATATTCCTTAAAAACACTATCCATGAATGGGTGAAGTAATGAACAAACTTGCAGCTGTGCAAATGGCCTCTGGGCCGAATGTGAATGCTAACTTAACAGAAGCGGGCCGGCTAATTGCTATGGCTGCTGGTGCGGGAGCCCGTTTGGTAGTTTTGCCAGAAAATTTCGCTATTATGGGTATGTCGGAGATAGATAAGGTCAATATTCGTGAACAGGATGGACAGGGTCCTATCCAGGATTTTTTAGCTGAGCAAAGCATCAAGCATGGTGTGTGGTTAGTGGGTGGCACCGTGCCATTAGTTGCCGGTGATTCAAATAAAGTGCGTGGCGCCTGCTTGTTGATAAATGACAAGGGCGAACGAGTAGCTCGATATGACAAAATCCATCTCTTTGATGTCCATCTTCCAGAGAGCGGAGAAAATTATAACGAATCTGAAACCATTGAAAAGGGAGATGACGTTGTTGTTGTTGACACACCCTTTGGCAAGTTAGGTTTGGCTGTTTGTTACGATCTACGTTTTCCGGAGTTATTCCGCAAAATGGTTGATCTGGGTGTGCAGATAATTACGTTACCATCAGCCTTTACGGCAATGACTGGAAAAGCTCACTGGAAAGTTTTACTGCGGGCGAGAGCCATTGAAAACTTATGCTATGTGGTTGCTTCTGCGCAGGGTGGTTACCATGTCAGTGGCCGTGAAACGTTTGGTAATAGCATGATCGTTAATCCCTGGGGCGTCGTAATTGATCGTTTGACCAGTGGCTCGGGTTTTGTGGTTGCTGATATTGATCTGGATTATCTGGAATCGACGCGGCGAAATTTCCCGGTTTTGGATCACCGTAAAATACAGTGTACTGGTATTTAATATTCCCCTTTGTTAAAGACTAGTTAAACACTAGTTAAACACTAGTTAAACACTAGTTAAACACTAGTTAAACAGTTCTCTCAGATAGCGGAACAGTGCTCGTGAAGATTTCGGTGCCTTGTTTGCGAGCGTTTCTTTTTGCGCATTGCGTAACAACTGTCGCAGGTATTGTCTGTCGGCATGTTGGTACTGTTTAACCAGCTCCTCCAGAGCGTTATCACCCTCCTTTAATAATCTGTCACGCCAACGCTCAATGTTGTGCAACGCCTGTGCTGCTTGATTGGACTGTCCCTGGAGAGTGTCGAGCTGTTCTTGAATGGGTTCGGCATTGATGCTGCGCATTATTTTACCGATGTATTGCAGTTGGCGTTTTCGTGCACCGTGCTGGCGAATATGTCGAGCATCTATAATAGCGTCTCGTAGACTTTCCTCCAGAGTGATCTTTTCGAACTGTTCTTTTGGTAATTCTGCCAGTTGCTCTCCTAGCGCCTGTAGAGCATGCATGTCCCGCTTACGTTGGGATTTACTGATTTCCTCAGTACCAACATCTTTAGTGGCTGGGTGTTTAGCATCCAGATGTTCTTTGTCGTGTTTGTTTTGATGCTTGGGCATGGGTGCTAGGGTACCGCTTCCTGATGCCTGTTGGCTATACGGTGTGGTTGGTGGATTATAGCAAGGCCAGACTTAGCCCTGGCCAGTAGGTGATGATCAATACGGAAAGTAGCAGTACAAGAATGAAGGGCACGCTGGCACGGTAGAGTTCCGTGATGGGTTTTTTAAAGCGATAGCTGGCGATGAACAGGTTCATACCGATGGGCGGAGTGCTATAACCGACCTGCATATTGGCAAGAAAAATAATGCCCAGATGGACAGGGTGAATGCCATATTTCACCGCCACCGGCAGGATTAAAGGCACCACGATCACGATGGCTGAGAAAATATCGAGAATCATGCCCAATGCCAGTAAAAAAATATTCAGCAGGATTAGAAAAGTCAGCGGGCTATCGACATGGCTTTGAATGAATTCGAACAGGCGAGCCGGAATCTCCGCATCAATAAGGGCATTGGTGGAGGCGAGTGATACCGCCAGGATCAACATAATGCCGCCCACCAATACCATTGCGTCGCGAGTGATGTTGAATAGTCCTTTTAATGCGATTTCTTTTTTAATGAACACTTCCACCAGTAATGCGTACGCTACTGATACGGCTGCGGCCTCTGATATGGCAAAAAAACCAGAATAAATTCCGCCCAATACGACAATAGGGAAAGGGATTTCCCAGATGGCATCTTTTACTGCGGTCATTGCTTCACTGCGAGAAAAATCAGCTTTGGGGATATCAAAATTGCGCGTTGCCCACATGCTCCATGCGGTAAGCAGAACTAGCATTAGAGTACCTGGTAGCAGGCCTGCGAGGAACATTTGGTCAATGCTAACCGGGGTGCCCAAATTCATTTGTTGGGCAATGATGCCGTAGAGGATCAATGCAACCGATGGTGGGAACAATAAACCCAAGCTGCCAGAGGTGGTGACCAGGCCAAGGCTGAAGCGGTCGCTGTAATTCATTTGACGTAAGGCCGGATACAGCAAAGCACCGATAGCGATAATGGTCATGCCTGATGCTCCCGTGAGCCCGGTGAAAAAGGCGCAGGCCAGGATGGTGACCACGGCAAGTCCTGCTGGCATCCAGCCAAATAGAGCCTGAGTGAGCCTTGCCAGTCGCTGTGAGGCATTACTTTCGCTCAACAAGTAGCCGGCGAAGGTGAACATGGGGATGGAAATCAGCACAGGTGAATCCGCTATGCGGAAAATTTCGATAGCAATAGCGGTAAGGTCGATATCGCTTTGGTAGTACGAAAACATAGCACTGGAGGCAATAATGGCAAATAGCGGTGCCCCCAAAAGAGCGATCAGTAGTAGCAGTAGCCCGACGATAATAGTCACGATATTTGCTGTTTCCTGAATTGATGGACTTCTACCATTACCGCAACAAAAAAGCGTACGGACAAAAGTGAAAAACTGATGGGTATTATGAGTTCACAGGCCCAGACGGGCACATCAGAGAACAGGGTGCTCTCCATTTCAAGATCTATTTGCACCAGTCGTGCACCGTAATAGGCAATCACGGCGCAGATAAAAGCAGTGAATATTTTAGTTCCGGCGAAAACCATGCAAGCAGTTTGTGGAGGTAGGTGGGATGCCAGGATATTGATTGAGATATGACGATCCTTGCGTACTGCTACTACCGCTCCACTGAGGGTTAACCATAACAACAGGATACCCAGCATGGGGGTAGCCCAGATAAGGCCAGTGTCGAAGAAATTGCGTAGTATGATTTGCAGTAAGGAAATAGATGAGATAGCCGCAAACAACAACACGACGATGCCGTCTTCCAGGTGTTCGATGAAGCGCACTATTTGGTTACGGGGTTGTGTGTTGTTCATGCCGAGTGGTTGTTGGTGCAGGGCAGGCGTATGACGTTAGGGCAGGGCTAACGGCTGGCCTGCGTGGGTTGATGCTGCTGACGATACACTCTCAGGCCGTTATTGATTTTTTCGACAAAATCATTCGTATAAGTACCCTTGCGTATCATCTGGTTGCGGGCGTTGGCAGCAATGCGTTTCCATTCGGCCAGATCATTTTCGGCAATATCTATAAACTGGATGCCTTGCTGTTTCATGGCTTCCACTGCCTGCTGATCACTGAGGCGGTTTTGGGTATCGATTTCCTGGAATACCGTTGTCATTATTTCTTTCACAATAGCCTGATCTGATGGTTTGATACGGTTAAAGGCGCGTTTGTTAATCGCCAGTAAGGCATAAATATAACTGGCCGGGGTTGTCGTCACGTACTTTATTTTGGTGTGCCATTGCAGGGAAATAGCCACTACCGGTGAAGCGGCAACGGTATCAATAAGCCCAGTTTGCAAGCTGGTCATTACATCACTGATTGGGAGCGGAATGGGTGAAATATCAGCCTGGTCAAAGACAAGGTGGTTAACCTTGTCTCCTATGGGTAACCAGACTTTCTGTTTTTGTAGATCGGCTACGCTTGATACAGGGTGGTTGGACATAAAATACGCAAAGCCAGCGCCTGCAAAACCAAAGGTGATGAAACCCTTTGATGCCAGTTTTTTTATCAACAGTGGATCGAGCTTTGTGCGTACATGGTCTACTTCATCTTGTGAGTTAAACAAAAAAGGTAACTGGTAAAGCTGTGTGTCCGGAGCAATTTTGCTCATTGAGCCACCGGTGACCGCACCGCCGTGCAATTGACCAATGCGGATTTTACGCAACACACTGGCGTCGTTACCCATAACTCCGCCGGGGTAAAATTTAAACCGAACCCGGCCTTCGGTACGTTGTTTTATTTGTTTCGCCCCTTCGCGCATTTTCACCATCCAGGTAGCTCCATCGGGGGAGACGGTGGCAATTTTAATTGTCACCGTTGCGACAGCCATAGAAGGTAAGCCAGCCAGCAGGCAGGTTAATAGTAGTCCTGTTATCAATAGATGCTGGCGCAGGATGTATGGTGTTCGTTTTAGTGAGCTTGCGGGCAAATATTTCATTTTCTGTATTTCAGCTTGCTGTAGTGATTACTGAATGATTGTTTTCTATTTAGAACTTTTAATCAAAATTATCCGGTCAAAAAAAGTCATCGGCACCGTCAAGCAACGCTTGAGCTTGTTCCTGTGCCAATACATTGGATAAAGTGTAGCCAGGTTGATGTGGATCAGCCTTGAGAACGATGTTTAGCAGCTCATCATGCAAATCCCGTTTGAAGAGCATGCGAGCGTAGTACTCAGCGTACAGGACGCGAACCATTTGGTTGCGCCCCTCTGAGAGTTCCAGGGCTCGTTCAAAGTGGCCCCTGGCTATCTCCGGCTTACCGCCAACGCTGGGCGGTATCAGGCTGTGTAGCACCCCCAAATACAGGTGAGCGCCGCCTTGCTTGAAGTCTTCACCCAGTGTCAGTACATGCTCCAGCGCTGATTGAGCCTTGGGCAAGTTGGCCACGGCACTAAGATTGTCGCGGCGAGCTTGTATCCAGCTGATCCAGCTCATGGCGTAGCTGTACAGTGAGGCGATATGGTCTTTTTCGATGGTATGAGCCACGGATACAAATTCAGCGTGGGGCAAACGGTCCATGTCGCAGGTGTTGCTCTGTTGCAGGCAAAGCGCGCGATGGCCGTAATCAAACGCTTTTTGCGTTAGTCGTTTGCTGCGTTTGTTGTCTTTCACGAAGGCGCCAGCGTAAGCGCTGTACAATTCAGACCCAGCGCTAAGCATGGCGACATCGTCAGGATCGCTTTCGATGAAGCCATCGATAAGCACGAGATAAGCTGGAGTACCCAGCCGGGCAATATCCGGATCGTCCTGTGATAACAGACCTTTGGTAACATTATCTGCCAGACGATTAGATGCTGATGAAATAATGCTGCTGCATGCGCTAATGCTCAGGGCCATTGCCACCAACAACAACGGGGTCAACCAACGGCTGGGGCTTAAGGCTGGCAATATTACAAGCTGTGTGAGGAAATGACGGTGTAACCCAGTGATCATATTCAAACATCCTGGCGGTAGGTGAATTGATTATGGTGCATCATGCAGCTTTTGTTAAATAGAGAGTCGTTAATTACTTTAAATTAATTAAACAATAGTTTGTTATAACAATACCTTCTCGATGCCGCCTTGTTTGATATCGGATATAAACTGTTGTTGCCAATTGTCACCTAACAGACCTCTGGCCAGTTCGACGACGATATAATCGGTTTCCAGCCCTGTATCATCCGCATAACGCGATAAACCTTGCTGACAAGCTGGACAGGAAGTGAGCATCTTGACGTTCCCCGCTTTTACTTTGTTTGCGCCGGTGAGTTGTTTAATGCCGGAATGCAACTCTTCCTGTTTGCGAAAACGTACTTGCGTGGCAATGTCAGGGCGCGATACGGCAAAGGTTCCGGCTTCACCGCAACAACGGTCGGATGCCAGAACGTCTGAACCCAAAAGTGTAGAGGCAACTCTGATGGGCGCATGGGTTTTCATCGGGCTGTGGCAAGGGTCGTGATACAAATATTGCGTGCCATTGTTGTGTTCGCTGTTAGCTAGAGACACACCTTTTTCCATCAGGTACTCGTGAATATCCAGTAGTCGGCAGTCAGGAAAAATTTGCTGGAAACGATATTTCAGTAGTTGATCCATGCAGGTACCGCAGGAAACGATAACGGTTTTAATGTCCATGTAGTTCAGTGTGTTGGCAATTCGGTGGAACAGTACCTGATTGTTCACGGATATCTGCTGGCCTGTTTTGGCATCGCCACCGGAGGTTTGTGGGTAGCCACAGCACAGATAACCTGGCGGTAATATTGTTTGCGTGCCGACTTCGTGCAGCATGGCCAGAGTTGCCATGCCAATTTGGCTAAACAGACGCTCTGAACCGCAGCCGGGAAAATAAAACACGGCATCACTTTGATCGTTGACCTTTTTCGGGTCACGCAGAATGGGTACGTTTTTGTCATCTTCTAGCGCGAGCAGTTGACGCAGAGTTTGTTGCGGCAGCTTGCGCGGCAGAGGTTTGCTGACGAAGTTGACAATTTGCGTGGTGGTGGTCATTTTCCCCGTGGTGGCTGTGGGGCGCGATTGTTTGCCGGTAAGCTTTCCGATAAATTTGAGCTTTTTGGCCCAGTGATAAGCCAGATTTTGTCCCCTGAAACCCCATCGCAACATGGTTTTGTACATCAGGTTGATGGTGCGTGGATCGGTGGCATTGAGATAAACCATCGAAAGACGGGTGCCAATACCGGTGCGTTTTTTACCAAATGATTTGAGCAGGCTACGCATGCGGATCGTTACATCACCAAAGTCGATGTCCACCGGGCAGGGTGCGAGGCATTTGTGGCAGACGGTGCAGTGATCGGCGATATCGTTCATCTCGTCAAAGTGGCGTAGGGAAATGCCGCGTCGGGTTTGTTCTTCGTACAAAAAAGCCTCGGTAATAAGTCCTGTAGCAAGAATCTTGTTGCGTGGCGAATACAGAAGATTTGCGCGCGGGATATGTGTGGTGCATACCGGTTTGCATTTGCCGCAGCGTACACAATCTTTGATGTCGTCGTTGAGTGCGCCTAATTCAGATGCTTCGAGGATTAACGCTTCCTGTTGTAGCAAGCGGAGCGATGGAGTATAGGCATTTTCCAGTCCGGAGCCCGCTAACAACTTGCCAGGATTGAAGTGCTGATTGGGGTCAACTTTATTTTTGTACGCCGTGAATGCTTCAATGGTATCGCTGTTCAGGAATTGCATTTTGGTAATGCCAATACCGTGCTCACCAGATACGACGCCACCTAGCGATTCCGCCAGTTTCATGATTTTCTCAACGATCTTTTCAGCTTCATGCATCATCTGGTAGTCATTGGAATGAACTGGAATGTTGGTGTGTACATTGCCGTCTCCGGCATGCATGTGGGTCGCTACAAATAATCGGCTTGCGCGAATTTCTGCGTGAATGTCGTCAAGTTGTTGGCGAACATTTTCCAGGTCTCGACCATTAAATATAGTTTTAAGCGGTTGTTCGATTTCGTTGCGATAAGAGACTCGAAGGTCGCGTCGTTGTAGAAGCCTGAATAGCGTGTCTTCTGGTTGCAGTCTTGCTCGTTGATTCTCATCCAGTGTGGTGGCTAATTCTGCATGCTTGCTCGCAATGTCATCCAGGTGTTCAATGATGCAGACCCATCGTTCGCGAATGCTGTGAAGGTGTTTATGTGCAGCCGCTTTTTTTGCTTTCAGGATGGCCGTATTCTCACTGCTGGGTTCCAGGTCGCGAACCTGACAGTGTTTGGAAAAATCACCTTCAAGATATTTCAGCACGGCATCTATCATGCGTATTTTATTGTGCGTGGAAGATTCAATGTTAATGCGTTCAATGGCTTCGTTGTAGTCACCCAGTTTTTCCAGCGGAATAACCACATCTTCATTAATTTTGAAGGCATTAGTGTGAGCAGCGATAGCAGCAGTGCGAGCACGGTCTAGCCAGAAACGATGGCGAGCCTCGGGGCTAACGGCAATAAAACCTTCAGCGTCGCGGGCGTTAGCCATACGCACAATCGTTGAAGCAGCTTCCGCGACTTTGTTTTCATCGTCGCCGGCCACGTCCACGAGTAATATCATTTTAGGATTTTCAGCACGCGGTGCTTTGGTGCTGTATTTCACCGCGCGCACATAACGTTCGTCCAGGTGTTCCATGCCCGCGAGTTGTACATCGGGCAAGCCATCGAGATAGTCTTTGGTTTCGACGATGGCGGGCACAGCGCGACTAAGGTCATCGCCAAAAAATTCCAGACACACAGTGCGAATATGTTGCGGCATTTTGTGCAGGATAAAAACTGCCGAGGTAATCAGGCCGTCGCAGCCCTCTTTTTGTACCCCTGGCAAGCCACCAAGAAACTTATTGGTGACATCTTTACCAAGCCCCTGTTTACGTAAAACTGTACCGGGGATGCGTAGAATTTCAGATTCGCCTTTGGGGGTTTGGCCGTCGGCTTCGAAGTGGTTGATACGAAATAGTGCTTCAGTCTGCTCATGTATTTTGCCGAGGTTGTGATTGAGGCGTTCGACTTCCAGCCAGTGGCCGTCGGGCATTACCATGCGCCATGAAAGTAGATTATCCAGAGTGGTTCCCCACAATACGGCTTTTTTACCGCCAGCATTCATGGCGATGTTGCCGCCAATGCAGGAAGCATCTTGTGAGGTGGGGTCAACGGCGAATACGTAACCTTTAGCTTCTGCAGCTTCGGAAACGCGTCGCGTCACAACGCCGGCCTCTACCTGAATAGTGGCCACGTCGTGCTCAATTCCCTCAATCTGGCGCAGAGAGACAGGGGCAAGAGCCTCTAGTTTTTCAGTATTGATGACCGCGCAGTGTGTGGTTAATGGCACAGCGCCGCCGGTGTAACCGGTACCGCCGCCACGTGGGATGATACCTAAGCCCAGTTCTATGCATGCCTTCACCACCTCGGCCATTTCAGTCTCGGTATCAGGCGTTAGCACAACAAAGGGGAATTCTACTCGCCAGTCTGAAGCGTCAGTAACATGGCTGACTTTGGCCAGACCGCCAAAGTCTATGTTGTCATGTCGAGTGATGCGGCTGAGTTTACGATGAGTTTTTTGTCGCAGTTTATATTCATTTTCAAACCAGGCCTCAAAATCACTTATTGCTGATTTTGCTGCGCTTACCAGCTCCAGTGCCAGAGAATTTTTATCAGCACGGTCTATAATTTGATTGAGACGGTGGTGGAGTGCACCGACGAGTGAGGTGTGTCGTTTGGGGTTTTGCAGCAGGTCGTCTTGTATGAACGGGTTGCGGGTGACTACCCATAGGTCACCGAGTACTTCAAATAGCATGCGGGCAGATCGGCCTGTTTTCCGAGAGCCTCGTAGCTGGTTGAGTGTTTCCCAACGCTTTTCTCCGAGGAAGCG
>JAUWVK010000062.1 GCA_030617485.1 Gammaproteobacteria bacterium | reverse complement strand
TTGGGTATATTGGTTTCAATATGTCGAATGACCATAGCTGCCTGACCGCGCTGCATGAAAACGTTGACACGGAAGCGGCCAACTTTGGGCACGGAATGAGCCAGGTTCATTTCAGGTTTCAGTTCGAACTGTGCGATCTGTTCCTCGTTCATGATCTCGTAGGCCAGAGCTTTAACCCGACCAGCCGGTATCGTGCTTTTTTCCAGTGGTTTTAATGAGCCATGAATTTTTGCACTAACAGGAGCGCCCACTGTGAAAAACAGGTCGGAGGCTTCATACTTGACCATGAGTTTGAGGTAGTCAGATATTTCCATTGATTGCTGCTCCGGCCTTTTTTGAAAAACGTAAGTTTGAAAGGCCTGTTTTGGATAAATTTAGTAAGGGTTTGATTTGTGAATTCGACAACATCACCTACCTGTTTGGTATCGGTCGTAAGGGGGCATTCTTTAGCTTCCATGGGTGGGAATACCCTGTGTTTGTCAGGAGAAAGTGGTGATTGATTCAGTCTCTATCGAAATGTATTTAGACGGTTTGCCTGAACTTTTACAGGAGGGCGTGAGTAAGCACTGGGCAAGTTTTGAGGAATCGCTAGCTCAGGAAGGCATCACGGTCCCGAGTGATGCAGAGTTTTTAGAAAAGCTCTGTCACGTGTGGGCAGCGAGTGAATTTGTTGCGTTGTCCTGTGTACGAAGGCCGGTATTGCTAACAGGTTTGCTGGACAGCGGTGATTTGAATCGACGTTATGAGTCCGACACCTATAGTCGCAACCTCCGAAAACAAATCCAGACTGAGGTCACCAATGCTGAAAATTTAGGACAATGCCTGCGACGCTTTCGGCAGCGGGAAATGCTGCGCATCGCCTGGCGGGACATAGTGGGACTGGCCGACGTTAACGAAACCATGGCAGATCTTTCTGCGTTGGCAGATGTCTGTATTGAACTCTCTTTGAGCTGGTTGCATCAACAAATGACCACGGAGCTGGGCATTCCTCAAAATGCCGAAGGTGAGCCGCAGCAAATGGTCGTGCTGGGCATGGGAAAGCTGGGTGCCTGCGAGCTGAATTTTTCCTCAGATATCGATCTCATTTTTGTTTACCCGGATACCGGCGAGACAGTTGGTGGTAGGCGCTCAATGAGCAATGAGCAATTTTTTGTCCGCCTGGGGCAGGCGTTAATCAAGGCGCTGGATGAAAACACCGCCGAGGGTTTTGTCTTTCGTGTGGATATGCGTTTACGTCCCTTTGGTCAAAGTGGTGCGTTGGTCTGTAGTTTTCAGGCCATGGAAAATTACTATCAGTCGCATGGTCGTGACTGGGAACGTTATGCTCTGGTTAAAGCCAGGGTCGTTGCGGGTGATCAGGAGCAGGGAGCATTGTTGCTGGACATGCTTAGGCCTTTTGTATTTCGCCGTTATCTTGATTTTGGTGCCTTTGAAGCCTTGCGAGAGATGAAAAAGATGGTGGAGGCCGAGGTTAAGCGTAAGGGCATGGCTAACCACGTCAAACTGGGTGCCGGCGGCATCCGTGAAGTGGAATTCATTGGTCAGGCTTTTCAGCTAGTACGCGGTGGACGTGAGCCAGAACTTCAGCAACGCGAAATTCAGCGCGTATTGGCCTATCTGGCGGAGAAAGCCTATTTGCCTGATTATGTGGTGCAGCAATTGCTGGAGGCCTACACCTTCCTGCGGAATACCGAACATCGTATACAGGAATTCCAGGATAAGCAGACGCATTTTTTGCCCGACGATGAAATGGGCCGTCAACGTCTGGCTCTTGGTATGGGCTTTGAGCGCTGGGATGAATTTTTGCCGGTATTACGAGGCCATATGGCACGGGTGCATAGTCATTTTGAGCAGGTATTTGAGGCACCTCAGGCAGAGCACACAAAATCGGATGAATCTGGCCTGACAGCACTTTGGCAAGATCAGCTAGATGAAGCCGAGGGCATTGCGGTATTAAAAGCAGCCGGTTATGGAAATGCAGCAGCTAGCTGGGCAAAATTAAAAACATTTCGGGAGATGCGTTGTTACCAGTCATTGTCACGAACGGGTCGTGGCAGGATGGATCGACTAGTGCCGCTGATGTTGGGAGCGGTTGCGCAAGCGGCTGATGCAGATGAGGTGTTGTCACGTCTGATCTCCTTGCTGGAAAGCATCGCCCGACGCAGCGCCTATCTTTCCCTGTTGATTGAACATCCGCTGGCTCTTTCTCAGCTGGTCCGCCTGTGTGCTGCAAGTCCGTGGATATCACAACTGCTGGTGAAGCATCCTTTGCTTCTGGATGAGCTGCTAGATCCACGTACTCTTTATCAGCCGCCTGATCGACTGAAGCTGGAAGCTGATTTAAAGCAACGTTTGGCACATATTGACGATGATGATCTGGAACAGGCCATGGACGTTATGCGTCAGTTTAAGCAAGCCAGCGTATTGAGGGTGGCTGCCGCCGACGTGGTGGAAGCAGTGCCTCTCATGCAAGTCAGTAATTTTCTGACAGATATTGCCGAGGTGATTTTGGAGGCTGTGCTGGAGCAGGCCTGGTTAGACATGGTGGCCCGTCATGGTTGTCCTAGTTGCACCAGTGCCGGTTGTGCTGATAATAATGAAAAAGGTTTTGCGGTGCTGGCCTACGGTAAACTCGGTGGTTATGAGCTGGGGTATGGCTCGGATCTTGACCTGGTGTTTGTGCACAATAGCGACAATTCGAACGCCATGACTGATGGTTCTCTTAGTGGTAGTGGCCAGAAGCCAGTAGCTGATGCCGTATTTTTTGCACGTCTTGGACAGCGCATGATTCATATCATGACTGCTCATACACCTGCAGGTATTTTGTACGAGGTGGATATGCGTCTGCGACCCAGTGGGGCATCTGGATTGTTGGTTACCAGCCTTTCTGCTTTTTCTGAATATCAAAAAAACAAAGCCTGGACATGGGAGCATCAGGCGCTGGTGCGGGCTCGGATAGTGGCGGGTGATGCGCATGTGGGTAAAAAGTTCGAAGCGGTACGCCGTGAAGTGTTGTCTATAGAGCGAACTCCCATAGAGTTGCGCAAAGATATTGCTGATATGCGCCAGAAAATGCGGGATTCACTGGATAAAGCTAAAGAAGGTGAATTTGACCTTAAACACGGTACCGGAGGTATCGCCGATATTGAATTTATGGTTCAATGCGGCGTTTTGAGTTGGGCCTGTGATACGCTGGCACTGACTGATTTTACAGACAATATTCGTTTATTGGTGGGGTTTGCCCAAAATGGCAAGATGCCGGAAAATGACGTGGTTTTATTGAGTGACGCCTACCGTACTTTTCGTGCCGAAGTTCACCGTCTGACCCTGCAAGAGCGGTCAGCGATTGTGTCGGATGAGCTGTATATAAAAGAACGCGCCGATGTAAAAAGGCTTTGGCGAGAAATGTTTGGGTCAGGCAACCTGCATTAATACAAGCAGGTTAATAGAAATAAATTTGTAGACACAGTATTTATTACGAGTGTTTTAACTTTAGATTAGGAGAGAGCAGTATGTCGATGGATGATCGCGATGGCGTCATCTGGTTAGATGGTGAAATGGTACCCTGGCGCGAAGCCAAGGTGCATGTGCTCACGCATACTCTGCATTACGGTATGGGTGTGTTCGAAGGTGTGCGCGCCTACAAAACAGATAAGGGCGCAGCTATTTTTCGTCTACAGGATCATACCGATCGTCTGTTTCGTTCGGCTAAAATTCTGGGTATGAAGATGCCGTTTGATAAAGACACTATCAATGAGGCCCAGTTAGCTTCCGTACGAGATAATAATCTCGATAGCGCCTACATTCGACCCATGTGTTTTTATGGTTCGGAGGGTATGGGGTTGCGTGCTGATAATCTCAACACACATGTGATGGTCGCTGCCTGGGATTGGGGTTCCTATCTTGGTGCTGATGGTATGGAAAAGGGTATTCGCATAAAAACCTCTTCGTTCACCCGCCACCATGTCAACGTTACCATGTGCAAGGCAAAGTCCAACGGTAATTACATTAATTCCATGATGGCTTTACAGGAAGCTCTCGTCGATGGTTACGACGAAGCGCTGCTGCTGGATGTGGATGGTTTTGTAGCGGAAGGAAGTGGCGAAAATATTTTCATTGTTCGTGATGGTGTGATCTATACGCCAGAGTTAACTTCTGCCCTGGAAGGGATTACTCGGGATACTATTCTCGCATTAGCCGATGAGTTAGGTCTGGATGTCATCGAGAAACGTATTACGCGTGATGAAGTTTATGTGGCTGATGAGGCTTTCTTTACCGGTACCGCTGCAGAAGTGACGCCCATACGAGAGCTGGATAATCGATCTATAGGCAATGGCGGGCGTGGTCCTATCACGGAAAAACTGCAAACACTGTATTTCGATGTAGTGCATGGACGCCATGAAGGTTACCAGGATTGGCTAGCGCCAATAGCATCGTGATTTTTCGATACAAAGTTTTAGAGAAATAGCAGGAAAATAAAATGAGTCAATCTAACGCAAATAACAGCATCAATGAGAATGCACCAATTGAACCCAATGCTGAAAATCATTATGAAATTACCGAAGCGGATCTCCCATTGCACTGTCCTATGGATGGGATGAGTCTGTGGAATTCGCATCCGAAGGTTTATTTGTCTCTGGATGAGTCTGGTAAAGCAAAGTGTCCGTACTGCGGAGCGGATTATTCACTCTCTTCATCCTCTCCATTATGAAAGAAGGCTCCTGACCGTTAATTATTATTAACGCCAATCAGAATAGCCTATTAAAATAGAAGATATCTCATGACAGATGGTTTACATATTAACGTGCAGGCTGATGTTGCTGCTCATCGGCAGGCAGTTGATAAAGTTGCCTTACTAGAAAACCAATTGCTAGCAGTTGCTGAATTGGTGGCGTCAACATTCTCGCGCGGCAATCAGGTCTTTGTCTGTGGTAATGGTGGCTCTGCTTCCGACGCCCAACATTTTGCTGCTGAACTTACCGGTCGTTACCAGATGGATCGTCCTGGTTATCCGGCGATTGCTCTTACTACTGACAGCTCAGCATTAACCTCTATTGGTAATGACTACGGTTTTGAGGAAGTTTTTGCGCGTCAGTTGCAAGCTTTATCCCGCGACGGAGATTTGCTTGTGGGGATAAGTACATCCGGTAATTCTGCAAACGTTATCCGTGCAGTGAAATACGCGAAAGAAAACAACATTCACAGCGTGGGGTTGTTGGGCCGTGATGGAGGCGAGCTTATTGGGCTGGTAGATACTGATTTAACTATAACTGTTGATTCCACAGCGCGTGTTCAGGAAGCGCATATTCTTATGCTACATATTATTTGTGAGGCATTTGAGCCCAGGTGATTGCCCTAAAAAATCTATTTATGTTCGTGGGGTTTGTAGCCAGGAAATAGATATTCAGCCGTTGTTTTTTCCGGAATAAAAAAACAGCGGAAAATTGTATATCTTATTTTATTGGGGCCGATGTAAATCTTGTTCTAGAAATTTTCTCAAGCATGGTTTGTTTGCAGTTGTTTCATCGGAATTGAAAATGGTTGGGAGAATTGATTTGGTTGGTGTCTTCGTGAAGCCAGGAAATTGGATTGAATCAGTTCAATTATGGTTGATACTGGGTATTTTGTTTTTTATTCCTATCTCGCCTGCGGCGCCAAATATCCTTGGTGTGTTATTGATCGCAGCCTGGTTTGTTGAAGGCAGGTTTGGTGAGAAGTGGTTATTTTTATCAAGGCATCCGCTTTTTTGGGCCATGATGTCATATTTGGCTATTTATCCCATTTCACTATTGTGGTCTGATAATTTGGAATGGGGAGCACATATCGTTGAACGTCATGCGATATATCTTCTGTTCCCGTTTCTTCTTACGAGTTTAAAGTCTACCTATATAAAATATTATTTCCTGGCATTTGTGTTGGGAGTCTCAGTAACAGAGCTAACCTCTTATGCTGTCTGGTTTGATTTAATAAGGCTAGAAGGGGTGTCAGCAGAAAATCCGGCTCCTTTTTTTCATCATACTCAATACAATCCAATTTTGGCGTGGGCATTGTATCTGTTGATGTCAGCATTGTTTTTTGAAAAGCATCCCGTGTGGTTAAAATCTATAGCCGCTATATTCGTTTTTACCATGTCAGCAAATATGTTTATAACGGCCGGTAGAGGTGGGCAGGTTACATATTTTGTAATTGCAACACTGGTAGTTTGGCAGTTTTTCTCTCGACATAAAATGCAATACCGTGGGTTGCTTGTTGCTTTTTCCTTTGTTGGTCTGGTGGCCTTTACGGCTTATCAGTTTAGTCCGTTGTTTCAGGAAAGAGCGGATCTTGCAGTTGAACAAGTGGTGGAATTCGAGGAGAGTGAGTGTGCTGGCAGTGTAGGGGCAAGGCTCTGCATGTACTTGAATACAGCGAAAATGTCTTACAAAAATCCATTGTTGGGTTCTGGGGTTGGAGATTTTCCGGAAGACTACACAAATTTTGTCGGTCCGGAAGCAACATTTAAGATGATCGCAGCTAAAGAGGTGGGGCACTCTCACCCGCATAATCAATACTTATATGAGTTGGGTGCATTGGGTTTATTGGGGCTTGGAATATTATTATGGATATTTGTAGTCCAAATTCGATTGGCATTGAAGTGGCATGACTTTTATCGCCCGCATCGAATTGCGTTTACAATTTATATAGCAGTTGCGTTATTAAGTGATTCTCTGTTACTTGCTCATTCAACGGGTTTGGTTTTTATATGTTTCGGCGCTTTGCTATTTTTTAGGCCCATAGAGGAAAGTCCTGGTGGATTTGAGTCATAAAAAAATAGCCGTTCTGGGGCTAAAGCGTATTGGTGATGCGGTTTATACGTTGCAGATATTTGAGGCGATTAAGCGTCAATTTCCAACGTCAACGATAGATGTGTTTACCGAGTCGCAGGTGACCGCCATTTACCAGTGCAATCCTTTTATTGATAACATTTATTCGTTTTCAAAGAAAAGTTTCTGGAAGTCTACTTTAAATTCCCTCAGGCACGGTCAGTATGACGTGTGTGTCGTCAATCATAATGCTTTTAAATATGCGCTGTTACCTTTTTTGGCTAGAATACAAGTTCGAATTGGTTATCAGAAAGAAATGAGAGGAATCCTTCTTACGCATAAGCGCCCGTTACATCATAAGGTGGTCCATCGATTAGAACATGAGGCATTGTTGCTAGATTTGCTTGGTGTGGATAGTCGAGGGTTATTGCCGAAAATTTATCAGGATGACACAGAAGCAAAACAAGCAAAAGAATTATTGAATAAACACGGCCTTGAGGCGCAAGATTATGTTGCTCTTATTGTTGGTTCTATCGCGCAAACACGCCGGTGGTTTCCGGAGAACTTTACTGAAGTGGCGCGAAGAATTATTTCTGAGTTCGGGCTGGGTATAGTAATTCTAGGTGGTCCTGATGATAAAGAGATAGCAGGTCAAGTGGTAAGCCTGTGTGATGATAAAAAAATCAGAACCCGAAATTTGGCAGGACAGACTACATTAAGAGAGACCATTGCACTGTTTAGTCAATCAAAGGCCGTTGTTTCCAATGATACGGGCCCTATGCATGTGGCTAGCGCGATAGGTGTGCCTGTTGTGACATGGTTTGGTGCTGCAAATGAAGATGAAATTAAGCCACCTTCGAAATCTACTGTTGTGTTAAATGCGCATGTCTCATGCGGGCCATGTGTTAAAGAATTCTGTCCCCAAAACACTTTGGAATGCCTGCATAAAATTACCCCGGATTGGGTGATGGGCGCCTTAAAGCAGGTAATGAGCCTGGAAAAAAATATTTAATATGCATTATCTTTCTGCATTTTTATTTTTGGCTGTGTTTACAGCGCTGCTGGGTGAGTGGAGCAAGCTAGGGTCACATATACACCAGGTAATCACCGAAATTCCGTTATTAATGCTGTTATATGCGTTTTTTTATGGGCTTCAAAAACCTGTCCGCTATCGCATAGTAATTGCTTTGTTGCCGATTGTGATTGCCTATATCGCATTTGATTATTTTTACATAGAGTTTGCCAGAACCTTCCGTTTTGCAGACCTGACTAATTTTGATGAATTGGTTTATGTGTTAAGTCGCAATCAATTGTTGATATTGATTATCGGAATTGCTTTCCCGATTATTTTACTTGTTCGATTTTTTGATTATTCTAAAGTTAGTTTACTTTCGAAAGGGGCGGTATTTTCTGTATCCATAGCTCTGGTTATTATATTTCAGCCCTCATGGTTTATTAAATA
>JAUWVK010000153.1 GCA_030617485.1 Gammaproteobacteria bacterium | reverse complement strand
GCCATCGAACAGGCGACCCACTACCAGGGCCAGTATTTTGTGCTCATGGGGCATCTTTCTCCGTTGGATGGAATTGGCCCAGAGGACCTCGGCCTTGAACAACTGGACAGCCGCCTGAATGAAGGCGATATCAAGGAAGTGATTCTGGCCACCAATCCTACTGTCGAAGGCGAAGCGACTGCGCATTACATCAGCGAAATGGTGAAAACCTACAATATCTCCAGCACCCGCATCGCTCATGGCGTTCCCGTGGGTGGTGAGCTTGAATATGTTGATGCTGGAACTCTTTCACATGCCTTCTCGGGAAGACGTCAGCTGTAGACCTCCTCTTTCAACAAACCCTCAAACAAACGCAACCACCTGATTTAATTGGGATACCACTCTTCTTCGACGACTACGTCACAAAATAGCTCATAAAGCGTGAGCCAACTAAAGATTCACCTCCCCACTGCCGAAAATCATATAAGCGAAAGACGGGTATTTCCCGCCAAATTCAACAATAAAATAATCGCTGGAGACAGCATGTACGACAACCTGGAAAATGCGGGACATGACGAGTTGGTAACGCGATACGCACCTCTGGTGAAACGTATTGCCTACCACTTGAAAGCACGGCTGCCCGCCACCGTTATCGTTGATGATCTGCTCCAGGCTGGCATGATCGGGCTGCTGGAAGCCTCCGGCAAATATGACCCCAATCAAGGTGCCAGTTTTGAAACCTACGCCGGTATCCGTATCCGCGGTTCCATGCTTGATGAGCTGCGTCGTAATGACTGGGCGCCAAAATCCGTGCACCGAAAAGTACGAGATATAACCCAGGCCATCCGCACCATTGAAAATCGTGAAGGTCGCGATGCCCGCGATGAGGAAGTGATAGAAAGTCTCGGTATTTCCCGAGACGAATATTTCAAAACTTTGCAGGATGTATCCACGCACCGAGTATTAAGCTGGGAAGACCTTGGCATTGATGAAGATGCTATCGGACATCAAGGTATATCCGATGGGAAACCTGGTCTTCATGATGAATTAGAAAAACAACACTTCAAAGACAGCCTGTCTGAAGCCATTACCTCGTTGCCCGAACGAGAAAAAATGATTGTTGCGCTTTACTATGAATCTGAACTTAATTTACGTGAAATTGGCTCCGTGCTTAACGTTAGTGAATCACGTATAAGCCAATTATTAAGCCAGGCTCACATTCGTTTACGAGCACGCATGCGCGATTGGCTTGCACAACAATAGCGGTTACTGATACAACAGACTGTAGATCCTAACCAAAGTCGACCACATCAATTCCATGCAAATTTTTTCAAACATCACATTCATTAAAAAAATACCCCGAAAGAATGCAACGGCATTACACGAAGCCAATTTCGCCAAGCTGGCTCGCGTTGTTCCCGGGTTACGAGATCTTCAGGGGCATGTTTTTATTAACGGACCCAACAACTCACAATTAGAACTTAAAATTCTTGAGACCAGTAAATATACAAAAACATTTTCTTTACATTTAAACTACAGCAAAATAAAGCAAAACCGTTCACAACCGTGGCTTTCTAATTTGCAAATTAAAGTTCGCAATTATTACGATGCCAGCGTTACCGAAGTGCTTGCATTCCAGCAACATCACCGACTTGATGCGCGGTACCAGTACCCCAACTCCAAAATGTATCAAAGTAATGAAAAGTGGCAAACCAATCAGTTTCTTGGTGAATGGCTGGATCACTGCCTGCGCACACGCTGTTATTTTCATGGCCCAATAGAACTTCTCGACATCTAGATTGACCAATATTCACTGCCCCACCTAAAAATAGCCCAAAATCTTAGCATTCCAGTCAAAAACCCCCATAGAATCAAAAAAATAGCCTCTATTAGTTAAAGCTTAATCTCGTTTTAACCGATAAATGTATTAGAGAAAACTGGATTAAATTAGGGAAAACTAATGAGCCTCCTGGCTAAAATACTAACCAAACAGGCAGTACTGCTTGTTTTGCTGATAATCACACCCCTGGCCTTTGCGGCCGGAGATTACGTGTGGGAATCAAAATTTGCCAAAGAATTACCCAAGGCTGAACAGGGGAATGTTAAATCCCAATATGCTATTGGCGAAATGTATGAAAAGGGCAAAGGCACCGAACCTGATAGCCAGAGTGCCTTTAAGTGGTATGTCAAAGCAGCCGGGAAAGGGAACAAAAAGGCGGCTTATAAGGTTGGCCTATTTTATTACAAGGGCATTGCCGTTTCTAAAGATTACAAAAAAGCCCGCACCTGGTTTACTAAATCAGCCGACAAAAAATATGTACGTGCCGAATACTACCTCGGCAAAATCTACGAGAATGGACACGGGGTTTCAAAGAACTATAAAACCTCTTTAAAATGGTATAAAAAAGCCCTGGCTGGCGGCTACGGCACAGCATCAGAAGGTATAAAAAGAGTTGCTTCAGCTCAATCCAGCAGATCAAAAAAAGTCAGCGCTATCAGAAAATCTACGCGAAAATCTCCCTCAACGACTACGCGTAGCTCTGCAGAAAAAACGATGAGCATCTTACTTAAAGGTGGCTGGAAGAAACGAAAACGCCCAGTGGAGTATTTGCCATCTGCGGTTAATAATTGCAAACGTGTCGGCAAGAATGTGGAATGTGAGTCTTCCGGCGTTCTTAAACGCAATATTGGCATGGCGGATATCAATTACACGACAAAAGTCATCATTTTTGGTTTTAAATCAAACGGAAAGTTTAAAGTTTCTTACCGAAACAATGTCAAAAGCATTAAGGTAACCGATGAAGAGTTTGCGGAATCAGGCGAGGCTGTACCCGTCAAGCTCGGCTGGCAGGATGCGGAACACAAACTAACATGTCAGGTTGATGATAATAGAACAATAACCTGTACTAAAAATAAAACCCGTAAATATAAGCTGACTCGCTAAATAAAAATAAATTCTGATTTCAAACCCCTATCATAAGTGGCAGGGGTTTTTATTTGTCTCAAATTCACCTACCCCCCGCTCCCTGGGATCAAGTCGTCGCTTAAGATTAATAATGTGAAATTAGCTAATTTGTGGCATTATTCGCGCCACATTTTGCCTCGTTCTGCAGTCCAGCCGCAAACACCGCTCACCCTGCATTCATCAATAACCCAACATTTGGTACAAAACCTTACTAGCAACCGCGAATATCACCCTGCAATTTGGCTCCAAGCCCCTGTTTGAAAACGTTTCCATTAAATTTGGCGAAGGTAATCGATACGGCCTGATTGGTGCCAATGGCTGCGGTAAATCGACCTTCATGAAAATTCTGGGCGGTGACCTGGAACCAACCGCCGGCAATATATCAAAAGGCCCAAATGAGCGCATCGGTAAATTAAGGCAGGATCAGTTTGCCTACGAAGAATATAGCGTTATTGATACTGTAATCATGGGTCACGAAGAATTGTGGAAAGTTAAGGCTGAACGTGACGCGATTTACGCCAACCCGGAGATGACCGAAGAAGATGGCATGAGGGCTGCCGATCTTGAGCATGACTATGCCGAAATGGATGGCTACACCGCCGAGGCGCGTGCCGGAGAAATACTAATAGGTGCGGGTATTCCTGTTGAGCAACATTTCGGCCCCATGAGTGAGGTTGCACCAGGCTGGAAACTAAGGGTATTACTGGCCCAGGTTTTATTTTCCGATCCAGACATCATGCTGTTGGATGAACCCACCAACAACCTGGACATCAACACCATTAGCTGGCTGGAAGGCGTGTTAAACGAACGCAACTGCACCATGATCATCGTTTCTCATGATCGTCATTTCCTCAATAGTGTTTGCACCCACATGGCCGACCTGG
>JAUWVK010000018.1 GCA_030617485.1 Gammaproteobacteria bacterium | reverse complement strand
ACGATGCAGGTAAACCGCCAGCTCTTCTGCTTGTAAAGAATTTCCTTCGGAGCGAAGCAAAGCGCGCGCCTGTCGAAACTCTCCATAAGCATGGCCAATATTTAAATTACGCATATAGGCTCGCACGGAAGCACGCAAGGTAGGAAAACTGGCAACATAGTGGTTAGCATCAGAGTCACGGCTTGAAGGTTCCAGACCACTACTACGCTTGAATGTCCATTGGCCAAACAGACTGTTGCCTTCCATTGCAAACCGTGAAGCTCCCCAGCCTGTTTCTATGGCGGACTGAGCTAATGCCATCGCTGTCGGTATTTCATCTAACCGACTGAGGAGCTTGGCTTCTACTGAGGGATCCGCTAAATCACCATGAACACGAAGTTTTTTTGCCAGACTAACAAGCCAGCTGTGCATGTCAGACCCTTCTTCAGGCAGCCCTCTTTCAAATAATAATTCTGCCAATTGACGTTGTTCTCGAATACGACGGTTTTCGATCATCACCATAGGCAATAAAGAACGTAAAAAAAGATTTTGGCGTTTTTTGTGGTCCTGCATTGTTGCGAAATCGTTTGGGAATTTCGCCAGAATCAAAGGGGGAACTGTTTGTTGCTTTGAAGGAGGCCACTCATAATGCTCAACCTCAAAGATTTGATCCAGCTCCTGTGCCGTGCTGGCCTGAAAATTCCTGACATTAAGGTTACTACCTTCAGAAACAACGCGGTATTTTGCCGTTACTAATGAATGACGAAATGAATCTTGCCCAGCAACCACAATTGCGGCAAATCCCGCAAGAGACAGAAGCCCAATGCCCATTTTCATGGCGGTAACTACCATGGGAAATGTCATCGATTTCTTTTGGGTCTTTTTGACCATACTCATACCCTTTAGCCAACTATTTTATACAGCTGTATTCTAGCCTGAAACCGCATTACCCAATATTCAGCTATAACCAGCATTTGGGCCAACTATCTGAAAGATGGATATATTTTAACCTATTTAGGCTGAAAATCCGACCGGTATGGACTACAACTTAGGCTAAACGGATTTTATCCATAAAAGTCGTCAAAAACCCTGATATAAAGCAATATAAGGCTGGAGAAAGCCATGAAATAGTCGTCAACATAGTATAGAAAATGTAATTTGGCAGCAGTCTTTGCGTCCTATTAAATATCAGTACTGTGAATACATCACAAAATATTTTCGTTCAATTCACGATAACAAACAGATAACTAACAATGAGAACAACGTGAACCCTTTCGCCTGGCTAAGTAAAAAGATTACGCACTGGTTAATCTTTGAGCATGAGGTCGCTGGCATACCACAATGTGACTATGACCGCCTCAGCTTTGAGATAAGGCCCTGTGATGTATTGCTTGTAGAAGGTCGAGCACGAATCAGCGAGGTAATCAAAAGTTATACTCAAAGTCAGTGGACCCATTCAGCTTTATATATTGGTCGGTTGCACGACATCGAAGACAAAGCCACCCGTGAGCACGTTAGTTGGTTATACGACGGCGACCCTAACGACCAACTCATCATCGAACCATTATTGGGACAAGGTACTATTGTTAGCCCCCTGAATAAATACGCAAAGGAAAACGTTCGTATCTGCCGACCCAACACCCTTTCCCGGGCGGATTCTGAAAAAGTTGTCAATGTTGCCGTTCAACATCTGGGGCGCGATTACGACGTACGACAACTTCTGGACCTCGCACGGTTTTTATTTCCTTACGGTATTGTGCCGCGACGTTGGCGCTCCAGCCTGTTTGAACACAATGTTGGTCTGCCCACGCGTACGGTATGTTCCACCATGATCGCCGCCGCTTTTGCTTCAGTTCATTTTCCCATACTGCCAGTAATTCATCGTGAAGAAAGTGGCACCCTAAAACTTTACCGGCGCAATACAAAACTTTTTGTGCCACGTGATTTTGATACCTCGCCTTATTTTGAAATCATCAAATACCCCTTGCTGGGTCTGGATGACATCACTGTTTATCGCCAATTGCCCTGGGATACCGATGGCGTGATATGTGATAACGAAACGGAATGTTACATACCCGGCACCAATGGTGTAACAAAAATCACGGTAAGCGGGTCGAACGATGAAGCAACACAAGGAATTATGGACGATACTTCTAATGATGCGTCTCAGAAAACGCCACCAAAAACAGAACAAGGTACAAGCTAAATGAACTTACTCTGGTTATTAGGTTTTATCGGCATTATCTGGGTACTGTTTTACCAGCGACTGCCATTACTTGTGGGAACGCTGGCAATCACAGCAACACTGGTATCCTGGAGCACCTGGGGTGGAGCGGGCGGCTTCACACAATTTTTCCTCTGGAGTATTTTTTTACTGATAGCCGTCCCACTTAATGTTCCATCACTCAGACGGTCACTGGTGAGTGATCGCTTATTTTCTATTTTCCAGAAAATCATGCCAGCCATGTCTGACACTGAACGAGAGGCACTAGAAGCCGGTAGCGTTTGGTGGGACGGAGAACTTTTTTCCGGCCAACCCAAATGGTCAAAATTACTAAGCACCCCGGCGCCTAAGCTTTCCTCGGAAGAACGCGCTTTTCTTGATGGACCCACCGACACACTGTGTTCAATGATTGATGACTGGACTATCACCCAGGAAGATCGCGATCTTCCACCCGAAGTCTGGGCCTACATAAAAGATAATGGCTTTTTCGGCATGATCATTCCCAAAAAATATGGTGGTCTGGAATTTTCTGCACTTGCACATTCCTCGGTAGTGATGAAAATTGCCAGTCGATCCATTACTGCCGCAGTCACCATTATGGTTCCCAATTCACTAGGGCCTGCAGAATTACTTTTACATTACGGAACAGATGAACAAAAAGATTTTTACCTTTCTAATCTTGCCAAAGGCAAAGAAGTCCCCTGTTTTGCGCTGACATCTCCAGATGCCGGTTCTGATGCCGCCGCGATGACGGACACAGGTATCATTTGCAAAGCTAAATTCAATGGTGAAAAAGACGTGCTGGGCATTCGTCTTAACTGGGAAAAACGTTATATCACTCTGGGACCAGTTGCTACCGTATTGGGGCTCGCCTTTAAACTGTTTGACCCGGATCACTTGCTGGGTGAAAAAGAAGAGCTGGGGATTACCTGCGCGTTAATCCCAACGGATACAGCTGGCGTTGATATTGGCAATCGACACTTCCCACTTAACCAGGCTTTCATGAACGGTCCTAATCGCGGCAAAGATGTTTTCATTCCCATGGACTGGGTTATTGGTGGCCAGGAACAGGTCGGGCAGGGCTGGCGCATGCTAATGGAAAGTCTGGCAGCCGGGCGTTCCATCTCTTTGCCTGCACTCTCCACTGGTGCCGGCAAACTCATGTGTCGTGGCACCGGTGCATATGCCCGTGTGCGCAAACAATTTAAAACCCCCATTGGACGTTTTGAAGGTGTTGAAGAAGTCCTGGCTCGCATGGCCGGTCTTACCTACATGATGGATGCCGCCCGCACACTCACCGCCAGCGCCGTGGACATGGGTGAAAGTCCCTCGGTCATTTCGGCAGTGGTTAAGTACCACCTGACGGAAAGCATGCGCACTGTTGTTAACGACGCCATGGACATCCAGGGAGGCAGCGGTATCTGCATGGGGCCACGTAATTTTCTGGCGCGCGTTTATCAGGCACTACCGATCAGTATTACCGTAGAAGGAGCTAACATACTCACCCGCACACTGATTATTTTTGGGCAAGGCGCCATACGCTGTCATCCTTTTGTGTTTCGTGAAATGCAGGCCATCGCCAACGATGACAAGGCTGATTTCGATCGCGCTTTTTTTGGCCACGCAGGGTTTGCTGTCAGTAATGCATTGCGAAGCCTGTGGCTGGGACTCACTGGGGCGCGGTTAACCACGTCACCAGTTCGCGGCTCTACAAAACACTGTTATCAACAACTCACGCGCATGAGTGCTGCTTTTGCTTTAGTCTCGGATGTTTCGTTACTGGTACTAGGTGGTGAGCTCAAGCGTCGTGAAAAACTTTCCGGTCGTCTGGCCGACGTCTTAAGCCAGCTCTATCTCGCCTCGGCTGCGTTAAAACGTTTCGAGGATCAGGCAAGACCACGCGAAGATTTACCATTGCTGCACTGGGTTTGTGATCATGCCCTGTATGAAATGCAACACAGTATCAACGGGCTATTAAAAAACTTTCCCAACCGACCCGCCGCATGGTTAATGCGCCTTCTGGTTTTTCCGCTAGGCAAACCTTACGCTGGCCCATCTGACCAATTGGGGCATCAGTGTGCGGATTTGTTGTTATCACCCTCTAATACTCGTGACCGCCTGACACGTGGCATATACGCACCCACTGATACCGATCAGGCCCTTGGCCGTCTCGAACATGCTCTGAGCTTACAAATGAATGTTGCGCCCATTGAGAAAAAAATACGCACCGCACTTAAAAGCGGAGAACTCAACCGCGGTACACCGCATGAACAATATGAGCAAGCCCTCAAGCTGAGCATCATTGATAACAAAGAATATGCGTTATTGCTGGAATCATCAGAAGCAACACGTGATGCCATTATGGTGGATGAATTCGATAAAGAGGCGCTTATCTGTCACACCCACATGCAATCAGTCGAATAGGCTTTATAAAAAAACGTAACGGAAGACATTATGGCCAACCAAGATGACGACCAATAAAACAGTACCAAAACAAATAAAAAAAGTGGTTCGACCCGTTTATATCGTCGATGGTTCGCGAACTCCTTTTTTGAAAGCCCGCGGCAAGCCTGGTTCCTTTTCGGCAGCTAACCTCGCCGTAGGTGCTGGCCAACCGCTAATGGCTCGACAAAACTTTGAAGCAAGTGATCTTGATGAGGTCATTATGGGCTGTGTTATGCCCGGTCCTGATGAAGCCAATATCGCCCGCATCATTGCCTTGCGTCTGGGCTGCGAAAAACATGTTCCTGCCTGGACAGTACAACGGAATTGCGCTTCAGGATTACAGGCGCTGGATTGCGCCGCACAAAACATTGCCCATGGTCGATCTGACTTAGTGTTAGCCGGAGGCGTCGAATCCATGAGCCACGCACCCGTATTGCTGGCTGAATCAATGGTGGCCTGGTTAGGCGCCTGGGCCAGAACAAAAACAATGGGGGCTCGTTTAAAAGCACTGAGTCAATTAAAACCCGCCTATCTCAAACCCGTCATCGGCTTAATACGCGGCCTTACTGACCCCGTGGTGGGTTTATCTATGGGGCAAACTGCTGAAATTCTTGCGGACCGATTTGGTATCTCACGAGAACAAATGGATAGTTTTGCCGTTCGCTCACATCAACTTCTGGCCAACGCACAGGATGAAGGTTTTCTGAATGAAATCGAAACCATCTATGACACCAAAGGACACTTCTTTAATAAAGACGATGGCCTACGACGCGATTCCAGTGTCGAAAAACTCGGCACACTCAAACCCGTATTCGATCGTCCCTTCGGAAAAGTGACCGCTGGCAACAGTGCACAGATCACTGACGGTGCTGCGCTATTGTTACTAGCATCTGAAAGCGCTGTTAACAAATGGAACCTGCCGGTATTAGGACGGATCATCGACAGCGAGTGGGCGGGACTCGATCCAGCACAAATGGGGCTAGGGCCCGTGCATTCCATGACACCCATTCTAAAACGTAATAAATTTTCTCTGGACGACATCGACTACTGGGAAATCAATGAAGCCTTTGCCACGCAAATTCTGGCCAACATTGAAGCCTGGAAAGAAACCAGATACTGCAAAGAAGAGTTACACATTCGCGGCACCATGGGTGAGCTCAACATGGACACACTCAACATCGATGGCGGCGGCGTCAGCATTGGACATCCAGTAGGTGCCAGCGGGGCGCGCATTGTTCTACATCTATTACATGTACTGGAACGCAACAACGCACACCGCGGCATGGCCAGTCTCTGTATAGGTGGTGGCCAGGGTGGCGCCATGTTGGTGGAAAGAGACTAATTTTAGGAAAGGTAATGACCACTAAACTCAAACACTGGCGACTGGAAACCGACGCAGACAACATTGCCTGGTTACATTTGGACAAAGCAGATGCCGGCGCCAATTCACTGGGACGTGAAGTGGTTGATGAGCTTGATAGCATCCTTGATGAGCTTGAAGCGGAACGCCCGACCGGCCTGGTAATTCTTTCCAACAAAAGCAGCGGTTTTATCGCCGGAGCCGACATAAACGAATTTACTGCTATCGAAAATATGGATCAGGCTCGTGAGCTTATTCGTCGCGGTCAAAGTGTCATCAATCGAATTGAGCGCCAACGGTTTCCCACCGTGGCATTGATTCATGGTTTTTGTCTTGGTGGTGGCCTGGAACTGGCTCTGGGTTGTAACTATCGTATCGCCGATAGCGACGTTTCCACAAAATTTGGTTTACCTGAGGTGCGCCTGGGGATACATCCTGGTTTTGGTGGCACTGCACGGCTGCCACAGCTCATCGGTGCACCTGCAGCCATGGATCTCATGCTCAGCGGACGAGTTATCAGCGCCCGGGCAGCAAAAAAAATGGGGATTATCCATCATGCTATTCCTGCACGGCATCTTCGCACTGCGGCAAGCAGTATGATTCTCAATCCACCACGTAAAACCAAACTAGTGTGGTGGAAACGCGCAACCAATAGTGCATTAGCACGACCCCTGCTAGCCAAATATTTACGTAAACAGGCCGCTAAAAAAGCCTCGCCTGAACATTACCCTGCACCCTATGCCTTGATTGATTTATGGGAAAAACATGGCGGAAATAAACAGGCAATGTTAAACGGCGAAGAAATTTCCGTCGCTCGATTAGTGCTCGGCTGTACTGCGAAAAATTTGATCCGCGTATTCTTTCTACAGGAAGAACTTAAATCGCAGGGAGATAAAAAACTTTTTACTCCTAAACGTGTCCACGTTATTGGTGGCGGTGTAATGGGAGGTGATATTGCTGCCTGGTGCGCATTACGCGGTATGAAGGTCACCATTCAGGATCGCAAAGAAGCCACTCTGGCAAAAGTCATTCAACGTGCAAACAAACTTTACAAAAAGAAACTCAAACAACCACGACTTATACAGCAGGCTCTGGATCGTCTGATGCCTGATATAAATGGCCATGGTATTGCACAGGCTGATGTCATCATCGAAGCTATTTTTGAAGATATTGAGGCTAAGCAAACTCTGTATAGACAAATAGAGCCAAAAATGAAACCTGACGCCATCCTTGCCACCAATACCTCCAGCATTCCGCTAGAAGTCCTTAACGAATGTCTTACTGATCCATCACGTCTGGTGGGCATACACTTTTTTAATCCGGTAGCCATGATGCAACTGGTAGAAATTGTCTCCGCACCCAACACCAATCCGGAAGTTGCAGCAAAAGCAGCCGCCTTTACACGGCATATTGATCGGCTACCACTGCCCGTTATATCCAGCCCCGGGTTTTTAGTTAACCGAGTCTTGATGCCTTACTTGCTCGAGGCCATGGTGCTCGAATCAGAGGGCGTTAGCCCCAACATCATTGATCAGGCTGCACTGGATTTTGGTATGCCCATGGGCCCTATCGCGCTGGCTGACACGGTTGGCCTGGATATCTGTTTATCTGTGGCCGAAATTCTCTCAGACAAGCTCAATGTCGAGGTACCCGATCGATTGCGTCAAATGGTCACAGCGGGTGATCTTGGTAAAAAATCAGGCAAAGGTTTTTATCGCTACAAAAATGGCAAACCAGAAAAATCAACATCAGTGAAAAATGAAGCGTCAACAAGTAAAGTTAAAGACAGGCTTATGTTGCGAATGCTAAATGAAGCTCAGGCCTGTTTACGTGAAGGTGTTATCCCTAATTCAGAATTGCTTGATGCTGGTGTTATATTCGGCACTGGTTTCGCTCCCTTTCGAGGCGGGCCCATGCATTACATTGATAACCAGGGCGCCGATTCGTTGTTAGAGAAAATGCGCAATCTACATGAAAGCTATGGAGAGCGATTTAGTCCTGATGAATACTGGAATCATAAATCATGAACAATAAAACAACGGATGTTATCTCGATTGATGAAGCCAAAAGCTTACCAGGGCTATTTCAGGAACGCGTAAGACGCACCCCAGCCGCTACCGCCTATCGTTACTACAATGAAACACAGGCGCGCTGGCTCACCTATAGCTGGAGTGAATCAAACAAGCAGATACTGACCATTCAGGCCGCTTTGGCAAAAGAAGGTTTGCAGGCCGGTGATCATGTTGCCTTAATGTTACGCAACTGCCCTCAGTGGGTATTTTTTGAACAGGCCGCGTTAGGCATGGGTCTGGTAGTTGTTCCTTTATACACTAACGACCGAGCCGACAATGTTTCTTATGTATTGCAGGACGCCGGCGTAAAACTATTGCTGGTAGAAGACGAATCTTCACTTAAACAACTGCAACCCATCGCATCTCAATTACAGGGTTTATTACGCCTGGTTTCTGTTGAAAGCTGTAATGAAACACCACTGTATCCACGCCTGGTGTCTCTTACCGACTGGCAACTGTCAGAAAGTGAAGCTCCGCAGTTACCCGAAATAAATCTCGATGCTTTGGTGACCCTGGTCTATACCTCCGGCACAACGGGTCGACCCAAGGGTGTAATGCTGAGTCACCGTAATATACTTTTCAATGTCAGCGCCGCTGTTGAATTATTACCTATTTATAGTGAAGATGTATTTCTATCTTTTTTACCACTCTCGCACATGCTGGAGCGCACCCTTGGATACTATATACCGGTCATGTGTGGCTCTACAGTTGCATTCGCGCGCTCCGTGGAAAAACTGGCGGAAGACCTGCTCAGCCAACAACCGACGATTCTAATCTCAGTGCCGCGCATCTATGAGCGTGTTTACAACAAAATTCAGGCTCAGGTGGACCAAAAATCACCTTTTGCCCAAAAACTGTTTCATAGCGCTGTTGATGTTGGCTGGCAGCGATTCGAAAATGGCGGTAAAGGTGGCGGCTTACGCTGGCCGATTTTAAAAACACTGGTCGCTAACAAAATCATGGCGAAATTAGGCGGCCGTTTACGGTTGGCCATATGCGGTGGCGCTCCGTTGTCAGCTGACGTTGCAAAAGTTTTTATCGGTCTGGGTCTAAACCTTATTCAAGGTTATGGCTTGACAGAAACCAGCCCTATCATTAGCGGTAATCCTGCCGATGATAATGATCCGAGCAGTGTTGGTATTCCACTACCAGGCGTTGAAGTGAGCATCGGTGAGAATAATGAACTACTGGCGCGCAGCCCCTCGACCATGCTGGGCTACTGGAATAATACCGAGGCTACCAGCACCATGATCGATAACGATGGTTGGCTACACACCGGTGATAAAGCTCGCATCGAAAACGAACACATATACATTACCGGCCGACTTAAAGACATCCTGGTTTTATCCAATGGCGAGAAGGTCCCACCTGCTGACATTGAGCTGGCAATATCCCTTAATCCATTATTTGAGCAAGTATTGATTATCGGTGAAAATAAACCGTTCCTGTCTGTCATTATAACGCTGGAACATGATACCTGGATTAAAGAAGTTAACACCCAGGGATTTGATTTAAACGATCCGGAGTTATTAAATACAAAACCAGTGCGTCGCTTTGCACTAGACTGTATTGCCGAAACATTAAAAGGTTTCCCGGGTTACACCACGGTACGGGCTGTAACCTTACTTAATAAACTCTGGACAATCGACGATGAAACAATGACCCCCACCATGAAATTACGCCGAGCAGTCATCATCGAGCGTAATCAGACAAATATCGATGAAATGTACGCAGGACATTAAGCAACCCTGCTACTAACCAAAATAAACTAACAATACTTACCATCCAAAAACTGTATTGTCATACAGCAAATTTTTACCGACATACTCTTCATCGCGCGCCGGCACAAATGCATTAGCCTCGCCAGAAAACCTGTCCAATATAGCTCCCATCGCTTGCTTACCCCTGGACGTTGTTAGCGCTTTTAACATTTTGGACTGAGATTTCTGTCCCACACGCGTGCTCACAGTTATACCCTGATTAATAATCGGATCGCTTTTCTTTAACACCAACATACTATCGCGCTCATTTTCAGGTAATTTTTTGTAAAAGAATGAGCTGCGTAATATCGCACCCCGACATTCACCTGCCAGTAATTTTTTTGTTACCCGTTTAAAACCACCACTAACTTGCCTGAACTCGGGTTGCAACACCGGATTTGGAAACATGGAATACAATGTCAACGCACCAAGATTGGGCGACGGTAATGTACATATGGTTTTTCCAACAAGATGTTTTGGCTCAGTAATTTCTTTATCTTCTCCCCGAATCACTAATACAAAGCGTAGATTTCCTGGTAATCGGACTAAAGGTTTCGCTTTTAGTGATGACATTCTCCAGGCGGCAAAATGGGGGCCATCAAAAACGATATCAAACTCATCGTTTTGCAATCGCTTCTGGTAGTTGTGCCAATCGACCGGGTGCTGGTAGATAACTTTTTCTCCCGTCAGTTGACTGAGAGTTTCAGCAAGCGGCTCATACAATTTTTTACCGTCCTCTACAGACTCCCTGGGCGGAGCGGTCAGAATCAAATCTGCTGATACGGTGTTTTGAACAAGAAATCCTGTTGAGAGAAACAAAGACAGAACAACAATACGGGTACGCTTGTATACTGAACCTTGCATCTTAATACCTCCCATACAATCCGTTAATAATATAAACAGCAGACGAACGCATCATATTTTGAGACTTCAGAATACGCCTCGCAGCCGCTCAGCGAAGATTGAGCCTATTAGCCCACCGAATCAAGACCAACATTGCCATAATGCCTTCACCGGTAACTTTATTTTCGCGGTATAATTAAAACTAAATTATTTTGAATAGCTAACCCTAAAACCCATTAAACGTTAAAACAGCACCACATCATGCAATATCGCAAACTAGGCCAAACCAGTATTGAAGTAAGTACGATCTGCCTTGGCACCATGACCTGGGGGCAACAAAATACTGAGGCTGAAGCACACAATCAGTTAGATGCTGCCCTGGCGGCCGGGGTTAATTTTATCGACACTGCCGAGTTGTATCCGGTGCCGCCTATTGCAGAAACTTATACCCTTACCGAGCAATATCTTGGAAACTGGATAAAGAAGCGCGGTAATCGCGAAAAAATTATTCTTGCCAGCAAAGTAGCCAGTCGATCTGATGGGCTTTCACACATCAGGGGCGATCATGCCTGTCTCGACCGAACCAACATAGAGCAGGCTCTTAATGGCAGTCTTGAACGTTTACAAACAGACTATATTGATCTGTACCAACTCCATTGGCCAGATCGTAATACCAATTTTTTCGGCCAATTAGGGTTTGAATATCAGGCAGATGAAATCACTGTTCCAATAGAAGAAACTCTTCGTGTATTAGCCGATTTGGCCACAAAGGGTAAAATTCGTTTCATCGGCCTGTCCAATGAAACCCCCTGGGGGGCGATGGAGTTTTTACGGCTCTCGGAAAAATATAATCTACCGCGCATAGTCAGCATCCAGAATCCCTACAACCTGCTCAACCGCAGTTTTGAAATCGGCCTCTCAGAAGTATCCCATAAAGAAAACTGTGGTTTGTTGGCCTATTCTCCACTGGGTTTTGGTGTGCTAAGCGGCAAATACCTGGGAGAACAAAAGCCGGAAAAAGCACGAATTACATTATTCGAGCGCTTTTCACGATACACCAATCCGCAGGCCATACAGGCGACACAAGCCTATGTGGACCTGGCAAAAACACATGGCCTTAAACCAAACCAAATGGCATTGGCTTATGTTAATAGTCGCCCCTTTTTAACCAGCACTATTATTGGTGCAACAAACATGGAGCAACTACACAGCAATCTCGCCAGCATAGAAATTGAGCTTACAGCAGAGATTCTGGAAGGCATAGACGCTATCCACCAAAAACACCCAAACCCTGCACCATAAAAACTGTCTCTGGATCGGGTCATTTTGTGTTATTTTTACACAATAAATTAAATAATATTTATGACGCTGTGTTTGAGACAGCTTACAACCACCGCATCAAAACAATAATAAACCAGCACTGGAGTCAGGCATGAGCATCACAAACAGACGGGTATATCTGTTATTTTTATCAATACTCATAATTTCAGGATTGGCGGGCTGTGCCACCGTCAACAACAAACACCCCATGGTTGTCAGCATAGAAATAAAACCTGGCGGTCCTGAAAAATTTTCCTATGTGTATTTTATTCGCCCCAAGCCATACAAGCCAAAAGGTGTTGCTGATGAAACTATACGCATTGAATTCCAGGATGAAGTTCTACTAACCATAGATGAAGGCAGCTACACATTGCTACGCATTAAACCCAGCAAAGGCCAGCTGAAAGTATTTAATGAAACCAAATTCATTAACAAAACACATCCAGTCGAAGTGTGGCGCGCACGTGAATACAAATTTATAGCGGGGAAAACATATTTCATCTATTTAAAACGGATAAATGAAGAATTTCGTGGTATTTTTTATGACCCGGAATCCGTTAATCTTGAAAAGGCCAAAACCTTATCCCAAAAACCCCGGGCTTCAGACGAAGCACGAAATGCGCCTATCGAAGAACTTAAAAATATTTCGGAACCACCGGCCAGTGCCGTTAGCGGCCTAAGCCCCGCCTTACCAGAAAATATTTATAAAAAAGAACGTTATCTAAAGTAAACGTTCTTACTTAATATATATTTCCTTATCAACATAGCTCCAGTGGCGCCCCATTTCATTAAGCGTGCTTACGCATTAATCATTACGCCGGCAATTTGTTTGTTTGTATTGGCCGGCTGCACCTTTCACAGCCCATCAATAAATCAAAAAAACAGCACTACTCCAACGGTAATGCCTGGTTCATTTCACCGCACAGTGCAGCAAGGCGTCACTAACATCATTAAATTTACCGCCAAAACTGGCGAAAACAACTGGCATAAAAAAACACAATTTTCACTCATTCCTGCTGGCCCTTATGTCAGCCACAAACAGGCCCTTGAATTTCAACCGCTAGCCATTACGAGTGATAATCACTATACCTACGTAGCCACGCGCTCCAGAAAAATAAATCAAAGCGACCTGCTAATCATAGAATTCACAACAAATGGCCAATCAAAAATATTAGGGGAAATACTTTCTATCGATGGAGACATAACCAGGCTGTCCTATAAAAACAAACAGCTCATCATCACCTTTAAACAAAACGGAATAAAAGTAATTGATGTTTCCAGGCCAGCAACACCGGTAATTAGTCTTAATTATCCCACCGCAAGCCCAGCGCTGGATGTTCAACATGGCGAGCAAACTACCTACCTGTTATTAGAAAACAATTTTCTACTGGAAATAGATTTTTCCAGTTCAAGCATCGGAAAACCATTCGGAAAGCTACTGCATCGCTGGAAACTTCCCGTTACCACCAAATCTATTGCTATACACAACAATCATGCCTTAATCGCAGGTTCACAGGGTATTGCCTCAATACAGTTAACTGATACATCGGCCAAACTTGTCGATTTACATAAAACATCTGGCATACCCCAAAGTATCCAGCTACATGAAAACCTGGCTATAGTTGCCGATGGGCCTGGTGGACTTGCTGTCTTTCAGGTTCAACATAACGGCAAACTTAACTGGCTGGGCAGTTATAACAAGCGCAGCAACATTACAGGGCTTTCGGTATCAAACTCTAGCTCTAACAATAAGAACAAGAATGTAGTCGTGGCACTATCTAACGGCAGCATCATGTCTATTAATATAACAAATCCTGAACTGCCAGGTAGTGGAGTTGCCTTTAGACCCGAAGGCCCAGTTTTGACAGCAGTTGTATCCAGGTCTTCACACAATTCCATACCCATAGCTCTCCTGGCCACAGAAAAAACCTTGTTGCGAGTTGTTATGACGGGTAATAACAGGCAATTAATCTCCCCGGAGGGGGTCAACCAGGGAGGCAGTCGACGCGGCCAAATTCGCGATAACATTCTGTATGTTGCTGACTGGTTCTCTGGCTTACACCTCTACGATATAAGTGACCCGAAAAAAATTCAGCACCTGTCTAACTACCACACCCCTGGTTCCAGCAAAGGCGTAATTCTTTTTGGCAACTATGCCCTCGTCGGTGACGATGACCAGGGCCTGCAGATCATCAACATACAAAACCCTCAACAGCCCCGCTGGGTATCAGAGCTGGCACCTGAATCACTATCGGGGATCGGGCTCGCCTATACCATGAAGCTGGTCAACAATACGCTGTACCTGGCTGACCACCGAGGTGGTTTTCACATAATTGATTTGTCTGACATACATCACCCAAAACGACTCGGCGGTTACAACACACCCGGGAAATCCTGGGGCATAGATGTTATTAAAAATTTCGTATTCGTTGCCGACGACACATCGGGTCTGCTGGCCTTCGACACAAGCAACATAAACAAGCCAAAACTTGTTGGACAATTTAACCCCGGGGGTCAGGCCGAAGATGTTCTGATAAAAAATAACCTCGCTTATGTCATTTTTTTCGACAAAGGTCTGTACATTCTCGATATTCGCCAACCACAAAACCCAAAAGTGGTCGGACACACACTCATACCCGGTAATGCGCGCGGCTTATCGCTCGAGGAAGGCCTGGCTTACATCGCAGGCTGGGAATCCGGTTTACACATCGTTGACATCAGTAAATCGGAAGCACCAAGAATAATTGGCAGTTATGACACCGATGGTGCTGCCTGGGGAGTCAACATCAAAGATGGTGTCGCGTATGTATTGGACTGGTGGGGCGGACTAAAAGCCATAGATGTGCAACAACCATCGAATCCCGTTTACCTTGGCCAGTACCATGCTCGCGACACACTGCAACAATTGCGATCAAAAAATAAATATCTGTTTGCTGCCAGTGGCTCCGGCGGGTTACAGATTTTCGATATCAAAAATCCTCTCAATCCTATCTGGACCACTGGTGTAGATTTTAACGGTAACGCCCTGGATGTCTGGCTGGACGAAGACCGTGCCTATGTGGCTACCGGTAAAAGCGGCATCATGATACTGGATGCCCTCGACCCATTTTATACCAAACGTATCGGCCAAATAACCTCACCTGGCCAGGCGTTACGTGTACGAGCCTGGAATGAAATTCTTTACATACAGGACAGTTTGGCGGGATTAATGGTGGTTGATGTTCGTGACCCGCAACACCCTTATGAGCTCGGCCGTTATCCCATGCAGGTTAACGATCTCTGGGTAGATGAAAACGCCTTGTGGGTGAGTACAGAGCAAGGGCTTGTCTGGTGGGATCACGATGACAGTGGGGCGCTCGTTAATAAAGTGCCCAATATACCAAATAACAAAAAACAACTGACAATACCCGGCGGGATAAACTGGGTACGTACTCAAAATAATTTTGTGGTAACTGCACACAAAGATGGAAATCTCACACTATGGCGCAAAACACTGAAAGGGCTTACCTTGTTAAGCCAATACCACACCCATGAACCACTATCTGACCTGCAACTGGAACAGAGCACTATATACGCACTAGGCAAACACAGCGGCCTGATGGCCATTTATATTGGTGATCCAAAATCACCTCGTCTAAGCACTGTTTATCCTGCCACAGGCCAACACACCCGTTTCGAGATAGCCCAGGGCGCTGCCTTTTTTGCCGGGGAGCCACGTTTAGCATCCGTCACTTTATTGCCTTCAGCTGGTTTACCAACAACCACAAATAGACCGGGTGACATTCAAATCCATCTCCCAGACAATCTACCCATTGGCCAATACCACATCCTCGCAACCTCACCATCCGGCCAGCGACAATTGCTACCCAACGCTTTAAGCGTTCAGTTTTCAGCCCCGAACAAGGGTAAATCTTCACTGAAAGCCATGCGACACATGCTCAAAAACTCCTTAAAACCACCCACTGAACCCTAAATCTGCTACTTTCTAAACATGACAGACGATCTTTATCGCGAAAACCAGATTCTGCGACGCAAGCTACACACTTTTCTGAGTCAGGCTCGTGAAAACGAACAAAAGATGCGGCGTTTCCAGGAACAGGAACTTCGCCTAATCAGTACCGCCTCGCTCACCGAACTGGTGCAGCGTGTTCTGTTTAACTATCGCACCGCCTTTGGACTTGATGTTGTCAGTCTGGTTTTGCACGACCCTGAATACGAAATTCAGCGCATCCTGGAAGAAGAAGGGGTAAGACTGGAAGAAATGGAACAACTCTGTTTCCAGCATGAACTGGATAATCTCGATAATTTATTCGGCATCTCCGCAGAACCACAGCTTGGCCACTACCATGTCAGGGATCACCGGTTCCTGTTTGCCAATAACACCACCACGCCGCGCAGCATCGCACTCCTGCCTCTGGTGCGTTATGGCAATCTTATTGGCAGCCTCAACCTCGGCAGCGAAGATGGCTCACGTTTTGTTGAAGGCGCTGCTACGGATTTCCTGCAACGCCTGGCCACCATTGTGGCCATTTGTCTCGAAAATGCTACCAACCTTGAACGTCTGAAACGGGTCGGGCTCACCGACTCGCTAACTGGCGTCAATAACAGACGATTCTTTGATCAACGTTTGATTGAAGAAACCGCACGCGCGCAACGTACCAAC
>JAUWVK010000115.1 GCA_030617485.1 Gammaproteobacteria bacterium | reverse complement strand
CTGCCTGACGAAAAGCAGCTCCGTGCCGTTGCCCTTTGCTGTACCAGGAAATATGTTTGCGCGCCATGCGCACCCCCGTATATTCCCCGTAGAACTCATAAAGATTATGAAGATGTTCGAGCAAAATATCACGTATTTCACTAGTTTCTGGTTCTGGCAGTTTTTCTCCGGTTTTCAGGTAATGGTCGATTTCGCGGAAAATCCAGGGTCGTCCCTGAGCCGCTCTGCCGATCATCACCGCATCTGCCCTAGTGTAGTCTAATACTTTTTTTGCCTTTTCGGGCGTTGTTATGTCGCCGTTAGCTACCAATGGAATATTAATGGCAGCTTTTATGGCGGCAATAGTATCAAACTCTGCTTCCCCTTTATAACCACAGGCCCTTGTGCGCCCATGTACTGCCAGCGATTGAATGCCCGCGCTTTCTGCTATACGGGCAATTGTTACGCCATTGCGGTTTTCTGTATCCCAGCCGGTACGGATTTTCAGGGTTACCGGTATATCTACTGCTCCGACGATAGCATCCAGAATTTTACCTACCAGCGGTTCATTTTGTAGTAGTGCAGACCCTGCAGCCACGTTACATACCTTTTTAGCCGGGCAGCCCATGTTGATATCAATAATCTGGGCGCCGTTGTCGGCATTGTAACGTGCGGCCTCTGCCATCATTTGTGGATCAGCGCCCATTATTTGCACTGAGCGTGGGTCGGTCTCGCCGTCATGATTGGCGCGGCGTTTGGTCTTCTCGGATCCCCATAGCAGGGAATTGGAGGAGACCATTTCGGATACCGCCATGCCAGCACCCAACTTTTTGCAAAGTTGCCGGAAAGGGCGATCTGTCACACCTGCCATGGGGGCAAGGATGAGTTGGTTGGACAGTGAGTAAGGGCCTATCTTCATGGTTGTACTGCTTTTTATATGCTTTGTTTTCTGAAACGGATCGAGAATATTACTCCGATCCGGTGTTGGATTAAAGGTGTTTTTAGCGGGTAGCGTGCGCAGCGGCAGGTTTATGAACGTGGATCAACTTCGGCGACGAATTCAAAATTAACGGCTGCCTTGCCAGGATCGACAAGGTGTAGCTCTACTTGTATGGGGACTTCTGATGGCATCCCGGCTGTGATGTCGGTGCTGCTCCGCAGGTACTCACGGGGGGTAAAACGTCTTTGCGCCAGTTTGGTACCCGTTATGTCAGAGAATGTGAGCGTGAGCAGCGGGTATGGTTGAGCATAGGACGCATTGTTGATGAGCGTGGTGCCTGCGATCAATGCTTTTTTGGAGCTCGGATGTGACCGGACATCACGACCAATAATCTCAATAAGTCGGGTATCAAATGCAATGTTTATTTCACAGCCCAGCAGGTCACAGGCGCTGGTTAATATTGGACGATAGGTTGGGTTTTTTGCCAGGCTGTCTCGGGAAAAATAGATGGCCTGAAGAACAAATACCAGCATCAGTACAATGCTGCCCACTACCCATTGAGTGCTGGGGGGGTTGAGATGTTGTGCTTTAGCTGCTTCTAGCTCGTCAAGGATGACGGATGGAACGTTAGTAATTTGGGCTACTTCAGCTTTGTCTTCAGAATTTAAGTCTCCATGGCTTAAGTCTTCGGGGCCCGCATCTTCTGGGACCGGGATTTCAGAGCTAATGTCTGTATCAGTTTGTCCCGTATTCCAGTCAAAGTCTGTTGCAAGCTCATCGGTTTCAAACTTATCGGTTTCAAGCTCATTATCTATGTCAATTGGAGGTTCGAGCAGATCTGATTCGCTGTTAGTTTCAATGTTAGTTTTAGTGGCTGGTTCTGGCTCTTCTTCTAGGATTTTTTCGATGGTTGCTTCGTTGGCACCGTAGAAAAATCCGCCATCAGGTTTGGTTGTACTATCGGTTGAGGATTCGGGGCTGGCATATTTTATCGGTTCATCAAACGTTTCGTTTGGAGAATCTTCGAACAGGTCACCGAAAAATTCTTCCAGATTTCTGTCAATGCTGGTACTGGTATCCCCATTAGTGATATTTGATTCCGATTCTGTGTCAGGGGTTGAAGCATTTTCATTGACTGGTTCTATTTCACTTAAATTATCCAATGCATTGAAGACAGTCAGACATTGTCCACAGCGTACATCACCACTAGCAGCCTTTAGCTGTTCAGCGGTGACCTGAAAAGTGGTTTCGCAATTGGGGCATCGGGTAAACATAGTTCTGGGTAGTTAGTGTCTGGGTATTCGTGTTTGAAATTATTGATTCATTGTTAAAAGCGTTAGGTTGTTTGTTTTTCATGCCCAAGGGCATCAATTTTAACCTGCTCAGCTGGAGGCACGGTGATTTCCTTGTATTCAAACAGCGAAAATGAGCTAGTGGTTTCGATCATTTTAGTCAGGCGCAGGTACTTTAGCTCAGTTTGCAGGTTAAGGACTAATTGGGTGCCAATATCGTAAATACTGGCAGGTACCAGTAGGCTCGGAGTTTTAGAGTTTGATAGTACACTTCGTACCATCAGGCTACGAAAATATTCGCCACCAGCACCAGCGCCACCAATAGCTCGGACAGCAACTGGAATACCGCTTTGTGCCAGTGTCATTAATCCTACGTCACAGCCTTTATCCTGAGAATCCTGCAGCCAGCGCAGGATTCCGATTTTCCAGATTTTAGTCGCACTATGATCAAGGTAAGCCACGAGGGAGCCGACTCGCACCCCTGACTGGTTTTCCGGCAGACGCCGTAATGACATGCCACCTTTGCTTTGGTTCATCCGCAACCAGGGCCCCATCTGGAAATGCGCCCAGGTGGCTTCTCGTTTGTCGCGAACATGAATGTTGCTGTCATGAGTGGCTTCCCATACATCTGTCTCTGCTTCAAAACGTGAGAGGCGGGTTTGATTAAGACCATCACTGGTTTTACTGACAGCAGGATCCAGATCCCAGGGTGTTTCGTTTATTGCCAGGAGTGACAGGCCTTCATCCTCTTTCTTCTGCTGAGGTCGGTGGATATAAAGCTCGTCGCGTTCTGGACTATAATCCTGTTCTTCGTTAGTGAAATAGTGTGCTGCATCCAGGCCGACGCACATACTGATCTGGCTTACGCCATCATCCTTGCGTTCGCTTTCTCTTTCGGCGCGGCCACGCCAGGTGTCGTTGAGCCTGGCGAGCAGGTCTCGTTGTAGGCGTTCAGCGATATTTAGAGTGACATCATGAATGCGAGCGTTTTGTTTTTTCTCGATGCTGTTGCTGATTTCTTCAAGCTTTGCTCGTAATTTGATGATGTCCAGAAAACGACCATTGACCGGCCGGAAACGAGCATGCCCCGTTGCTATGGCTGGCGGGCGTTCATCTGCCAGATCGATGACAATATCACCTGCTTTTGCGGCAGTGTCTGCTTTTTTTATCAGGCGACAGCCAGCGGTCCATTTTCCCAGGTATTCATAAATAGTGGTTGTTTGTCCCGGCATTAAATGGTTCGGTTGTGTAAGGGCAAGTAGCGACAGTCGTAAATACGCATGCTGAATAGTGGCCAAAGGATTGGGTTCATTTTCGTCGCTGGGTAAAACCTGATTGTGCAGGTTGTTTTGTTCCGCCAGTAGGTAGAGTCGATGTAATTCCCCCCACAGACCTTTGGGTAAGGGGCGGTATTGCGAATAATTTTCCAGTAACAACTGCCCCAGGTTTTCAATGGCTGAATGCAGAGTGATGGTAAATACATTGATGCCTTTATCGTCGTCAGTTTTTTCGGTAATTGTTTCCGTGACAATAATTTTATAGCCGCAGCTCAATTCATCGAGAAACTGCAGGCACATGTCTGAGTGGCCGCGTGCTTTTTCAGTTAGGGGCAATGATTTGTCCTGATATTTTTCCCGCAATAATTTCAGGACCATGTCAATGGCGGGTTTTAGAAGCGTGAGTGCTTTAAGGCGTGCTTCCGGAGGCATTAAGCGGCGGTTGTACTTCTGTAATAGATTCAGCAACAAAGGAGCTGTTGATTGAAGATTGGTTGCAGGTTGAGCCTTCAGCCAATCAGAAAGCTCACTGGGCCTGGGTTGCTGTGCATCAAGGTGGGCCTGCCCCTGTTTTGGCATGCGAAGATTGAGTGGATTCATGGTTTACGACACTTTTCTGGATTCATTCCCCTATATTCGGCAGTTTTGGCCAAAAATTAAGGGTAAAAAGCCTGAGAAAAGACCAATAGTTGATTGTTTTATTAGGGGTTTTTAGTGGATTTTTAGCGAACCAGGGTGGGCATAAAACTGCCAGGGATCACGGGCGGCGAATACCAGACAATCGCACCCACCCATCCAGTAAAACGGGTGCTGCCATATCAAACCAGGGCAGGTAACAGGATGCTACCTGTTCGGCCTGATCTTCAAGAATGCCAGACAGCACAATATGGCCACCAGGGGTGACGTGCTGGGAGAAGCGTTCAGCAAAATCCATTAATGGCTGGGCAAGAATGTTGGCCAGTAGCAGTGGGGTTTTGATGTCTGGTAAGGCTTCTGGTAATACCGCTTCTATGGATTCGGTAACTTTATTTTTAGTGGCGTTGTCGCGTGTGGCAATGAGCGCCTGCGGATCATTATCAACCGCCCAGACGTGTTTGGCACCTAACAGGGCGGCTGCTACGGCAAGGATGCCGGAACCGCAACCGTAATCGATGACCTCGTCATAGTGTATCGAGCCATGTGTTGCGCTGTGTTGATCCAGCCACTGCAGGCACAGGGCAGTCGTCGGATGGGTGCCGGTGCCAAAGGCCAGACCCGGGTCGAGCAGTATATTGGTGGCTTCTGGTTGTGGGGGCTCGGTCCAGCTGGGGATAATCCATAAACGTTCGCCGAAGGACATGGGTTTGAAATTGTCCATCCATTCGCGTTCCCAGTCTTTATCTTCTAGCGGCGAGACCCGCCAGTCAGGCAAAGGCTTGGGTGCAAGTTCAATGTTTACCTGTTCAACCACGTGATTTATATCAGTCGTAGCATCGAACAACCCCATCACTCGGGTGCGGGACCACAAGGGTGTTTCACCGACGGGAGGTTCATACAGTGGCTGGTCTGCGCTGTCTAGAAAGGTAACCGCGCTGGCGCCCGCTTCGCTTAGCAGGTCAGAGAGTTGCTCTGCGTCGTCAGGCGTGGTTTCAAAAGTGAGTTGCAGCCAGGGCATGTTAAAAAGCAGTGTTTAATGCTTAGTGGTTAATGATTAGTGATTTAACATTAAGCATTTAAAATTCAACATTGCCCTTTATTGTAGTCCCAGTTTCTTTTCCAGGTAGTGGATGTTAGTGCCGCCGGCAGCGAAGGCCGCATCGTTAAAGATATCCTGCTGAAGTGGAATGTTGGTTTTGATACCTTCGATAATGCATTCACCCAGTGCGGTACGCATGCGTGCCATAGCGATTTCGCGGGTGTCCCCATGTACG